>CAZLKG010000224.1:0-1500 GCA_964560045.1 uncultured Slackia sp. | reverse complement strand
TCGCCGCATTCCAAGCAAGCTACCTGCGCGGCAAAACTCTGCTCATCGGCTGCCCTAAGCTTGACGCGATCGACTACAGCGAAAAGCTCTCGACCATTCTTGCGAGCAACGACATCAAAAGCGTCACGGTTGCCCGCATGGAGGTGCCCTGCTGCGGCGGCCTGGAACACGCAACGCGCGCGGCGCTTGATGCCACCAACTCAAAGCTTCCGCTCACGGTGGTAACAATCGGCATCGACGGCAGCATTCATGAGGCTGACGTGTGAAAAGGCCATGTATAGGCGCAACAATTGAGCGAGAGTAGATAAATCTGGGAACAGAACTCCCAGATTTGACACAATACATACCGCTTACAGTAATGCCTTCTATCAAAGGGTAGGAGGCATGAACCTCCGATGTCATGGCAAAGGTTTAAAAAAGGTATGTCAGCGACACGTCGTATGCGCAGGATAGCAAGTTTGATGGGGTGATAGATGCTGTCCTAGAGTTGGGAAATATATTGAGACAAACCGTTAAGCCCAAAGGCCTTCCGGTTTGTCGGGGCCTTGCGGCCCAACAACCTGTGACAGACTTAGTGTAGACAAACCTGCACTAAGTTTGGCAATCAACCTAAAAATTATCTTTTGCGATGTTTTGCCATTTCCGTCCTCATCAGGGGTTGGCAACCATAGGGCGCTTGTCGGTTGCCTCAAACCATTCAAATTGCTAATCGTCGGTTGGTAGAATAACGGGCGTTGCTACCGCACGCTCTGGGTATCGACAGAATCGCCCCTCCGAAAAGCGGGGCGAGAAAAAAAGAGGAGAGGTACCAACATGAGCTTTCGAGACAACCTTCAACACCTGCGCGCAGAACGCAATATGACCCAGGAACAGTTGGCCATGCTCTTAGGTGTATCACGTCAATCCGTCACCAAATGGGAGGCGGAGCGGTCTTACCCAGAGATGGATAAGCTCCTTAAGATGTGCCGGATTTTCGACTGCAGCCTCGATGACCTTGTCCAGGGGGATCTGACCAAAGGACGCGATGGAGAAGGGGGTGTGCAGGGAAAGACCGTTCCCGCCGGGCCTCCGCAGGATGTCTGTGGCTACGACGAACACCAGCGCAGAATGGCCTGGAAGGTGCCGACGGGCATTGCCTGCATCATCTTCGGCATAGCGCTCGGGTTCTTCTTTGAGGGGAGCATTGGTCTTGCGTCTTGGAACGGGAAGGACGGCGTCTTTGTTCTGCTCGTCCTCGCCGGCGCTCTCGCGGGACTGGCCTTTCTTATCCCGGCGGGGATGGCGCACACTGCTTTTGTGAAGGCCCATCCATTTGTGGAGGACTTCTACACCGAGGCAGATAAGGCTTATGCTCGCACCATCTTCTCCCGCGGCCTCGTTGGGGGCATTGCTGCCATCTTAGTCGGGATAGGGATTCTTCTTATGCTGGAAGAGGTAAACGAGTACTACGCCCTGTTTTTCCTTCTCCTTTTTATCGCGCTGGGTGTATGGAATATCGTG
>CAZLKG010000223.1:0-1517 GCA_964560045.1 uncultured Slackia sp. | reverse complement strand
ATGTGCTCTACATAGTTAGCGTCTATGGCACCTTTCCCCGTGTGGTGTGGGATGTGCTGTTTTTGCTGATGCAGAAGTGTACGCTTGCGCTTGCGCTGTTCGTGGTAGTGATGTTTGTCGGAGTGTTTCGCAAAGACTCGAAGATCGGTCTCGCGCTGCGCCCCGTGCGAGCCGAGCTGTCCATTCTGGCCTGTATTTTGACCGCAGGTCATATGGTGGTCTATCTCATGGCCTTCCTTCCGCAGGTGGCGGGCGGAAGGACTGACGGCCAGCTACTGTTTTTCCTCGCGACGGCGATGCTGCTGCTTGCCTTGATTCTCGTGCTAGGCATCACATCCTTGCGCGAGGTGAAGAAGCGTATGAGCACGCCTGTTTGGAAGCGCATTCAGAAGTTGGCGTACGTGTTCTTCGGACTCATCTACGTTCATCTGGTGAGCATCCTGCTTCCCTCAGCCCTCCATGGTGCCAGTGTTGCAATGGCGAGTGTGGCCGTGTACACGGTGCTGTTTGCTTGCTACGCCGTGCTGCGCGTACGCCGCGCCGTCCTTGACGCTCGCGAACGGCTTGTGCCTTGAGGCTCTTTGGAAGCCCATGCAGCGAAAGGAAGCTTTTCATGGAAGATCGCTCTGTTTGGCAGATCCGCGCGACGGCTTACGAGTTGCTTGCGCTTTCGTTCCGCTATCCCGAAAAGGCGCTTGTGCGCGCGATCGTTTCCGGTGAATGGGCCGATGCCGTCTCCGAAGTGGCAGCAGCGCTCGAGGTGCCGCTTGAGATCGATCCCGCCGAGGGCGCGGTTCTGTATGCCGACTGCGACGAGGGTGAGACGCTCCATATGCTGCGACGCGATGCGACCCGCCTGTTCGTCGGGGCACCCGAACCCGAGGTCTCACCGTACGAGGGCGTGTGGCGCGCTAAGGATGACGGTGTGCGGCCGCTGCTGTTCGTGAACCCGCACAGCATGGACGTCGAACGCTTTATGAAGGCATGCGGTGTGGGTCAGCCCGAAGACACCAATGAGCCGCTCGACCACATTGCCACCGAGATGGAGCTTCTCCAGTGGCTCTCGATGGTCGAGGCAGGGATGGCCTCCTTGCCCGGGCATCTCGATGCCGCCTTTTTGCCTGGCGGCTCTGCGGCGGCGGCTCACGACGAGTTTCTTGTCGATCATGTGCGCGTCTGGGTGCCCCGCTTTAGCGACGAGATTGCCGAGAAGGCCCGCGAGCCGTTCTACCGCATGGCTGCGCAGGCGCTCAAGGCTTTTGTTGGATAAGCTGCAGCGTTAGCGCCTTGTGATAGCACCTGCAGCGTCCTGTAGAGTCCGACGTGAACCCAAAAAGCCGGGCCAAACCGAGAGGAAGGTTTGGCATGGGCAATTTCCATACAAACGAAAATTCTTCCTAAGTTGAATAGGCTCGCGGCAGCTTCGATTATCTACTTATTTATTTTGCAAGGCATTACAGTGAGCCACCGGTAATTTTATTGCTTTAACGGATGGAATGCCGGGAGCGCAGCCCTCC
>CAZLKG010000222.1:0-1518 GCA_964560045.1 uncultured Slackia sp. | reverse complement strand
CGGCTCGAATGTCTGTCCCGGCCCCAGTCACCGTTGTGACCTTGGTCGCCATCATGCGCAAGGCATCAAGAACAGGAGCGGCCTCGTATGGCTCTTTTGATAGCGATGCCGTCACCGGCTGAACGACACGTGAGGCAGTCACCATCACGCCATCGTGTTTGAGAATGCCCCTCATACGCGCTCCCTCACCCGGCTCGAATGCGATAAGCATGTCGGCCTGCGCCTGCGAGACAAGCGGGGAAGCCACCTGCTCGCCCGCATCACCCATGCGCACATGACTTACCACGCTACCGCCGCGCTGCGCCATGCCGATAGTTTCAGCCGTGCGCACATGCCAACCGCGTGCCTGTGCCGCCTGCGCCAGAATCTTCGCTGCAAGTACCGTACCCTGTCCGCCGATTCCCGTGAGTACCACGTTTTTCATCGCGCGCCCTCCTTCACACCGGCATTGCTGGCAGTACTACGAACATCCGCTCCTTGTGCGCCCGTCTTTGGGGAAGCGTCCGAAGTTTCGCAATCGCTCATACCCGCATTCGCACAGGCATCCGTATCTGCGCTCTCGCAGACGCCCGTATCCGCGCCCAATGCATGCGGCAGCGCAATACAGCCGAACGGACACAGCCGGACACATAAACCGCAGCCCGTACATAACGTCGTGTCCACTGTGGCAATACCAGGGCGGCGCTTTCCTTTGGCGGTCATGCTCTCAGTTCGCTTAAAGCCGATGGCGGGGCATCCGATAGAGGTAATGCAGCGCTTACAACCCGTACACGCCGTCGCATCAATCGTTATCGGAGATTGGGGCTTTACCAGATTCACACATGGCGCACGAAAGATGACGGCGGAAATGCCCTCAAACTCAAGCGCACGTATCACGGCCTGAACGCTCTCATCTAAGTGGTGAGGATTGACATGCTCAATGCATTTCACGCCCAGCGCCCCAAGCGCTGCCTCGATGGAAAGAGGCTCATTATTTGTGCCCATAAGCGTGCGACCGATACCGGGATGTGGCTGGCCGCCGGTCATTGCCGTGGTTGAATTATCCAATACGCACACGGTGATGTCGTGTCCGTTGTAGGCAGCATTGGCAATCCCGGTAAGTCCACTCGCAAAAAACGTGGAATCGCCCACAAAGGCAATCTGCTTGACCCCAGGCTCCACTGTGCCTAGGCCCTGCGCCATGGTTATACCAGCGCCCATACATAAACAGGTATCTACAGCGTCGAGCGGCTGCGCATTACCCAAGGTATAGCAGCCAATATCGCCCGAGAGCACAGCGCGAACCTTCATCTTGCGCACTGCTTGCTTGCTTGCATAAAAGGCGCCACGATGCGGACATCCCGCACACAAAACAGGAGGTCGTACAGGGAGTTTTATCGCACTTTCGCCTTCAGAATCACTTTTGCCCCCAGAGCCACTCTCGCGCTCGCTTAAGCGAGCGCCATGACGCCTTGATAGTTCTTCCTCGATGTTACCTGCCGCCATGCCCTGAGTCTCCAGCTCCATGCGGTCAAATTC
>CAZLKG010000221.1:0-1531 GCA_964560045.1 uncultured Slackia sp. | reverse complement strand
TTAACGAGATGAAAGGCGCACTTTCCGATCCCGATAGCGTGCTGTACCACGCGGTGAACAGGGCGCTTTTCCCCGGGACGTGTTATGAATTCGAATCGGGCGGGCATCCGCGCTCAATTCCTCATCTGACCTACGAGGACTACCTAGATGCTCATGCGCGCCACTATCGCCTTGACAACTCCTACATTGTCCTCTACGGCGATCTCGACTTTGATCTCGTGCTGGGCTTTTTGGATGATCGTTATCTTTCCGCAGCTGACTGCACGCCGAGGACAGACGATGCGCCCAACGAGATAGGTCTTGCCGACCCGCGCGTTTCACTTGATGTGAAGGTTTCTATGGTCACCGCTCCTGAAAACGCAACGGTGGGAGCGGCCTACGTGGTGGGTCATGCGCGCAATTTCGAGCGCGTGCTGGCGGTTGACGTTTTGCTCGACGCGCTCATGGGCGGAAACGAGTCTCCCATCAAGCGAGCGATTCTCGATGCGGGTCTTGGCGGCGATGCAACCGCTTACCTGCTTGATTCTCAGGCTCAGCCTGCGGCCCTATTTCAGCTCAAAGGGGCGAATCCTGAGTCGGCGAGTGCATTCATGGAGCTTGTGGAGTCCGAGACACGCCGCTTGGTGGAAAAGGGTATTCCTCGCGATATCCTGGAGGCGTCGCTTTCACAGATGGCATTCGCGCTGCGCGAGCGCGATCGCGGCATGGCCGATGGTGTGCCCCTGTCCATGAGTGCCCTTGCGGGCTGGCTCTACGGAGAGGATATGGCCACCACCTATCTGCGTTATGAAGACCCGCTTGCCCATATGCGCGAGGGTCTTAAAGGGCGCTATTTTGAAGACCTGTTGGCTGAGTTGCTCATCTCTAACAACCACAAGGCGCTTGTTGAAATCGTGCCACATGACGCGCCCACCGAGGCCGAAGAGGCCGCAGAACTTGCTGAAACACTCGCCTCAATGAGTGAAGAAGACAAAGAGCAGATTCGCGAAGATGTGGGCAAACTGCGTCGTTTGCAGGAAGCACCCGATTCTCCCGTGGCTTTGGCTACGCTGCCGCAGTTGCATGTGGATGACATAGCCGCTGTCGTTGCCGATCGGGAACCTATGCGGATTGAGGATGCTCCCATCGAATGTTGGCACTACGATTTGCCCACGCGCCATATCGACTACCTGCGTCTCTATATTGATATCGATCATGTGTCCTGGGACGATCTCTTCTATGTGACACTGCTCACCATGCTGTTAGGCCATATGGACACCGCCAAGCGCTCCGCAGCCGATCTGGATGTTTACGTGCGAACACACCTGGGTTCGATGAGCTTTGCCGCTCATATCTATACTCCCGATGATGCTGCAAATACCTTCTCTCTCAAGATGACGGTTTCGGCAAGTGCACTTTCCGAGGAGCTGGAGTATTTAGCAAGCATTCCACGTGAGGTATGGGAATCAACGCGCTTCGATGACGCCTCCAGGATTCGCGACATCTTGGTGCAGCGTCGCATTGCTATGGAGCAGGCGTTTATGAACGGGGG
>CAZLKG010000220.1:0-1532 GCA_964560045.1 uncultured Slackia sp. | reverse complement strand
TCGGTTATGAACATTCATGAGATCTACACGCCAGCCATTCTGCTGAATCTCGACCATATGGAGCACAATCTGAAGAAGTACTGTGACGCCGCCGCCGCTCACGGCAAGCAGATTTGGCCCATGATCAAAACCCACAAGAGTACGGAGCTAGCCCGTCTGCAGACGGAGTACGGCTGCACCGGTTTTCTGTGCGGCACACTGGACGAGGCTGAGGCCATGGCTGCCGACGGGGCGAAAAACGTGATGTACGCCTATCCCGTGGCCACGGACACATCCATCGTTCGGGTCATCAAGCTGGCCCAGACGTGCAATTTCATCATTCGTATCGACGATCTGGAGGCCGCCGGTGCCATCAACGCCGCTGCCGCCCAGGCCGGCGTCAAGGTGAACTATACTATCATCGTGGACAGCGGCCTACACCGGTTTGGTGTCAAGCCGGAGAAGGTCTTGGAATTCGCCGAGGCCATGAAACGGTTCCAGAATCTGGTGTTCAAGGGCATCTCCACCCATCCCGGCCATGTCTACGGCGCCGCCTGCGAGGCGGACATCCCCAAGTACTGCGGGGACGAGCGGAAGAGCGTCGCCCTGTCGGCAGACATCCTGCGGAACGCCGGCTATGAGCTGGAGATCATCTCCAGCGGCTCCACCCCCACCTTCTGGGGTGCCTTGGACGACGAGAACATCCAGATCTATCATCCCGGCAACTACATCTTCAACGATGCCATCCAGCTGTCCACCAACACCGCCACGGAGGATGAGTGCGCCCTGTATGTGCTAGCCTCTGTCATCTCTCATCCCAGTGAGGATCTGTACATCTGCGACGCCGGTGCCAAGTGCCTCGGCTTGGACCAAGGTGCACACGGCAACACATCCATCAAGGGCTTCGGCGTGGTCAAGGGCCATCCCGAGCTGACGGTGTACAGCCTGTCCGAGGAAGTGGGCAAGTTCCACGTGGAGGGAAAGACCGATCTGAAAGTCGGCGACAAGGTCTTTATCATCCCTAATCACTCTTGCTCCACGGCGAATCTGACTAGCTATTATGTGGGCGTCAGAGGCGAGGAAGTGGAACGCCTGATCCTGGTGGATATCCGGGGCAACTCCACCAAGAAAAACATCTGATCAAGTCAGGGGCCGCCAGCGGGCAATGGCCCGCTCCTTCAAAGAGAAAAGGCCGCCGCTAGCAGCTGCCAGCGGTGGCCTTTTGTTTGTCCGATATCTCTCAAGGGAACCTCTAAATAATAGGCTTCCGATGTAGAGTTTTTGCAGTCCAACTAATTTTTAACGAGAAATGGGTGCATGAACCGCGCGCGCACGGCAAATTTCGTGGCTCCTGTGGATGATTTTCGGAGTATTTCCCAGATCTGGGCGCGCTTAGCCCACGGCCAGCCGCTTCCGTCCTAGCCAAGCCTAATTATTTTTGAGAATAGAGCATTAATTTTATTGCAGCCTTCGCTGTTGACACAGCACTTGCTTTCTTGCTACTATACCCATAGGGGTATATGTATATGAGCAAAAATCATCCTATAATGGAA
>CAZLKG010000219.1:0-1543 GCA_964560045.1 uncultured Slackia sp. | reverse complement strand
AAGAACAAGCCGATCTGCGTCTTATCTATCTGGCATTTCATAATATCGTGAAGGCGCGCGGGAACTTCCTCCATCAAGACACGCCTAACCTGAGCGCCCGTAACGCAAACATGAGCGAATCGGTTGCAGAGCTCTGTGACGCTCTTGAGATATGGTGTGAGGCGAACGACATCGCATGCTCATGTAAGCGCAAAGACATTGCGCGCGTATTGGGGAGCAGCGGCTTGAGCCGACGGAACCGCCAGGAGTCCGTGCAGCCGCTCTTCGGTCTTGAAAAGCCTTTCGATAAGAAAATGGGCAAAGCGCTCTCGCAGGCGCTCGTCGGGTATCAGGCCGATTTCTCGCAGATCTTTTTGCTTGAGGACGAGCAGCACAAGCTCAAGTTGTCGGATGACGACAAAGTCGAAGAGTTCATGGCGATACTGCCAGACGAGGCCACGGGACTTTTCGACGCAATTGCAAAAACGTACTCGGCCTTTGTGCTCACGAGCATTCTGAATAGCGAGGGCGAAAGCAAAGCTTGTGAGTCTGGTGCCCTTAACGGCTCAACGGGGCGAACCATATCGTATTGCAAAGTGCGCGAATACGATCGCTACCGAAACGATCTCAAAGTACTTAAAGACCTTGTGAAAAAGTATGCACCTGCTTCGTACGACGATTTCTTTCGTGGCAAGCGATATGAGGGAACAGACATCTATGATCCTGAGAAGGCGCGGGGCTATACCAAATATAACGTCAATCGCGCAACATCAGGCTATGATGAGTTCGCCAAAGAAGTTGAGAAACTACTTGGCGGCACTGCCGCGGAATCCGATCCCCACTATAAGACCATGCTTGATGCCTTCAAAGAGGGGCGCTTCTTGCGCCGCCTTAAGACAAGCGACAACGGAAGCATCCCGTTCCAGCTCCATCTTGAGGAGATGAGCGCGATCATCGAAAACCAGGGTCGCTTCTATCCCTTCCTCATCGAAGCGCGTGAAAGGATCGAATCCCTCGTCCGTTTCCGCATCCCCTATTATGTGGGTCCGCTGACCACGAACAACGCCGCCAAAGCTCACGGGAGCAAAGGCGGAAAGCTTCGCTTCGCGTGGTCTGTCCGCCGGCCCGGCAAAGAAAACGCCAAGGTATACCCCTGGAATTGGGAGGAGGTCATCGACAAGCATGAGAGCGCGCAGCGCTTCATCGAACGCATGACCAGCGACTGCACGTATTTGATCGGCGAGCCTGTGCTGCCTCGCTGCTCGCTGCTGTACGAGGAGTTCTGCGTGCTCAACGAGCTTAACGGGGCACGCTGGACGCAAGACGGAGACGACATGCGCCGCTTCGATTACGCGGATCGCGCCGGCATCATCGACGACCTGTTCAAACGCCGGAAAAGCGTGAGCTATGAGGCGGTAGCCGAGTGGATGGCTCGCGAGAAGGGCCATAGCCATGTGCGCGTCGCGGGAGGGCAAGGGGAAACAAAGTTCGAGTCAAAGCTCTCGTCGCATTATTTCTTCTGCCATGACGTGTTTGGCGTAGACGAACTGCCGGAGTCCGACTA
>CAZLKG010000218.1:0-1545 GCA_964560045.1 uncultured Slackia sp. | reverse complement strand
TGCGGCCCCGAGAACGAAAGCGTCAGGCTCCCCACGAATGCGGGAATCTTGCGCCCCTCGCGCCCGATGTTTGAGAAGTAGCGAGAATGGAGGTTGTATGACGTGATTCTTGTGTGAGCATCGAGATACTCGATTGTCTCGATGTCGATTTCTTTATTGCCCGTATAGGCTTGTTCGTAGCGCATAAGCAGGTTTTGAAACATCAGATGCGCCGATGGAACGATCACGTACTCGCCTTTGCTCTTGAACGCCGTCGGGGTGACGAAGCGAATGGATTCCTTGGATTCGCTGTCCGCATAGATTTGGTCGGTAAGGCTTTTAAGCTGCAGCTGTTCGAGATGGCTCTGTTCAACTGTGAACGTGGTGTTCAATGCCCTCAGCTCAATGGTCGTTGCATTGAGCAACGGTTGTGCGATAAAGCTAGCCGCCTCCTCGTTTAGGACGCTCACTCGCCACAAGAGCTTGCCCGACCGCTCATCTGCTGTCACGTACTGGCTATACGGGTTGAATGGCAACTGGTGGAGACGACTCGCGTACGCTGAGTCGATGCGTTCCATGAGAACTCCCTGGAAGAAGGGGCCGAGAAAGTCGGCGTTTTTGGTCTGGAACCCATCGTCTTGGGGAGCTAAAAGCAATTCAATCGTCTTGATGTGCTGCATGGAGACCCCAATCACGGTATGCTGAAGCAGCCGTCTAACTTGTTACCCATCTCCCATCTTCTCCGTTCGTCAAAACCACCAGGCGGATATGCATAGTCTATCGCACACGAGCTGGGAGTACGTCTACCATGTCGTGTGGATACCGAAGTACAGGAGGAAAGGAGGAGAAGGAATGTCGGATGCTCCCTCTTCTGACTTGTAATTCCTGTTGAGGGCCAAGACCGGGCCGAAAGGTAGACTAGATAGACTAATCGTCTAGTCTATCTAGTCTAGGAACTAGTCTATGGGGTTGCCTCAAACCCCGCTTAAGCCTTGCTTAGATTAATAGCGCAGCTATTCGCCATGTATCTCATGGTAGCTATCTCGGATGCGGAGATGGGCACACTGTCCGTTATGCCTTCGATCATGGATGGATGGATGGATGTGACCCCTTCGAAGTGCTCGGTTGAGCGCACGATTGCATCGATTGCCTCTTCGGCGCTCGGTGGATCTTTGTTTAGCGCTCCCATCCAAATACAGGCGAATATTACGCGTTAAATAGCGTATCCCACAATCATGTACGTCGCCGTTGCCGTGTCAACGAAGAAACATACAGTTGAGCGCATCACTCTGCCGCCTCTCGTGTAAAGGCGATCGATTCGTTCGTGCCTGCTTTACCTGCTGCAGGTGCAGGCATGGATCGTCTTGATGCTATCCGCTTGCAAACCTTTATCGAGAATGACGCTTCAGGTTGGCAGATCCCCAAGCTAGGAATCGAAGTAGCTTGAGTTTCCGTCCCCTCGCGGGGTTAAGGGTTATCCAACATTGTGGCGAATAACCTCATCAAGTCCGGTGAAGGCGGCAACGCGCCCCATAACTTTAGCCATCGTCTCGTCATCGAGCGCTC
>CAZLKG010000217.1:0-1567 GCA_964560045.1 uncultured Slackia sp. | reverse complement strand
TCAATCCACAAACCGCCGTTGCCATCAGCACACCCCCAAAATATCAACGTTAAACCTGTTTAACAATTGTAACACGACCCTGAGCGGTCTGCATTTTCCCTAGGAGACATATATGCCCTCGAATTTCCGCTCGAATTTCCCGACGAAAAAGGGGCGAGCCTTACAAACCGGCCCGCCTGCCAATCCAATCCGAAACCGCTAGCTCGTGATAGTCTTGTATGCCTCGGGTACATCACACAAAAATAGCGCGTCAATCTCAATGAAAAGTGCCGCAACGGACGCTAAACAGGCATAAAAACCCGTCGTATCCTTCTTGCGAACCTCATTGTAGAACTGCGAAATCCACGTGCTCAGATGCGTCTCGATAAAATCCTTCTGAAACGCCAAATCACGTAGAACCTTCTCGTCGTCACCGTTGCCAAAAGCGTCGAATGCGCGCTCAGATACACGCGCCATGAAGTCAAACATCATGGCAATATGATCCTCGGGGAAGCGCCCCTCCCCTGAGGCGGCGGCGAAACCGTACTGACGGTAGCGCGCTTTCACATCAAGCGTACTCTCCTGAAAAATCATGGTTTCCTGTCCGACGTAGGGTGACTCCCACGGATATACGTATGCGCTGCCGGGAACAAGAAACAGTCGCACATAATCAGAGGCAAGGTTCTCAGCGCACGCATGCGCATTGTCGGCGTGCGCGAACTCAACAAGGACAGCCGACGCTCCGCGCAACGCTTCGACAGCCGCAATCCTCGATGATCCATCGGGCTCTTTCTGCTCAATGTGCACACGTGCAGCCTGGGGAAACTGTGCTAAGCGTTCAATCGCGCTTGTCGTATCGCCCGACCCGAGCATCGTGATTAGTTCCTCGGTCGGCTCAGAGCCGAACGCGATGTGGAGTATCCGATACAGATATATTCTGTTCGCCAGTTTCATGGCGAACGCTTCAATGGCAG
The DNA here is from genome assembly GCA_964560045.1 of uncultured Slackia sp. Lineage (GTDB taxonomy): Bacteria > Actinomycetota > Coriobacteriia > Coriobacteriales > Eggerthellaceae > Slackia. The sequence continues at coordinate 614 of CAZLKG010000217.1, read as the reverse complement.
GTTGCCCTTCTTGCATTGTCATTCTCGCTTTTCTAGAAGGCGAATTTTCTCACCCTTAAACCCCATACATCCTTGACAGCAAAGCCACCTGCGCCTCAGGTGACAGTTCTCACATTCGGGGGCATCGTACACTCGAAATGCTGGCCGATCGATTCGCCGCATGAAGTGCGCCTGCAGCTCGGAAAGCGATGCGAAATCGGCCAGAGACACCGACCCAAAATACGACATCCCAAAACAACGCACGGCTCGAAGATCGGGCATGATGTCGATCACCGGCCGGCAAAACGATCCCGCATCGCACAATACACCCCGTGCTGCCCCATGTCGATCCGCGCATTCCTCGAGCCACGCACGCTCCTCATCGTCCCAGATACACTGTGGCGGGCGGTTGCAGTCGTAATACGGCAGCACGCCAATCGAATCCATGTCTCTGAACAGCCTCATAAGGAAGGGTTTACGCTCCCTGAAATAAGTCAACACATCGGTGCCGCATTTTTCGGGGAAATTGGGTACCGTAAGCGAAATACGTACCTTGTTCAGGCCGTAGCGAACCAGAAGATCCATCATGTAGCGGTAGTCCATCTCGGTACCATGCAAATTGAGCCCTAGGTTGA
>CAZLKG010000216.1:0-1654 GCA_964560045.1 uncultured Slackia sp. | reverse complement strand
CTTATTTGTCTTGACAGAACTGACCCCAAAGGAAGTATCCTCGTCGAGTGTGGAAAGCTCCTGCAACGCAACAATTACCGTATCAAAGTGTTCAATACCATCAATTTCAAGAAGTCGATGCACTACAATCGTGTGACTCGTTCGCATACAACCGCTATTCCATAAGGCAAACCTTATGGACGCAGGCCAAATAGCGAATAAAAATGCGGGGTTCCCATGGAAATGGGAGCAACAACTGATAGCTTGAGGAGTGGAATGAAGGGGTAACGCCTGGAAACGCTCCACCTGATACTCCGACTGGCATTGACTGTAAAGGTGAGTGTCAGCAGCTCGGTAAAGGCGGCGGAAGTCTGCCGTAAGTGGATAACCACACGCAACCATCCCAGAGGTGGGATATGCAGATGACACGCCGGGGTTCTACAAAATATCTATGGTGAGAATGTCCTACGACGGACTGACAAAAACCGCGAATGTAAGGGTCTAAAAGTGCGCTGTGCAGAAATGTGCAGTTACAGAAATGTAGTCCAGTGCGGTGGAGTAAAAATGGTTGTTATGAAACACCGTAGCGCGTTGCAGGCGCGTTCACACTGGCAGGCTTAGAGCGGACACCTACGGATATAGATGCACAGATAAAGCTATCGGAACGAGGAAAGGTATCAGACGGCTCATTTGCTGTAGCGCGGATAAATTGTGAAAGCAAATAACCGTGCGAACTGATGCTGAAAAGCGAAGCTCGAACCTATGACAGCCCAACGAAAAAGACGGACTGGAGGAATGGGCTTTAGTCGGGAACTCAAACTAAGATTTTCCGATGGCACGCCGTGTGCGGTGAAAGCTGCATGCACGGTGTAGAGTGGGGGAAAAGCCTGAGATGATATCAGGGGCTTACCTATCACTATCTTTCTCGTACATCCACAGCGAAAAGGACATTTTGAAACTGGTGAATACCCTGATCGCCAACACCAAGGGTGACGGCAAGGGTGGGGATGATTTCTGGCAGAAGGCTGAGACATTGCTCTATACGGCGCTCATCGGATATATCCACTATGAAGCACCGGTGGAGGAACAGAACTTCGCCACCCTCATCGAGCTTATCAATGCGATGGAGGTCAGAGAGGACGATGAGGCATTTAAGAACAATGTAGACCTCGCATTTGACGAGCTGGAGGAGAAAGACCCGCAGCACTTCGCCGTGCGACAGTATAAGAAATATAAATTAGCCGCCGGCAAGACGGCTAAGAGCATCAATATTTCATGCGGTGCGCGGCTTGCTCCCTTAGACATTCAGGAGTTGCGAGAGATCACCATGTACGATGAGTTGGAGCTGGACACGCTGGGCGACAAGATTTTTACGGAGAAAAGCAAGGGCAAGGACGATTATCAAAAGACGGCGCTATTCCTCATTATGAGCGATACAGACTCGACCTTTAACTTTCTGATCTCCATGATCTACACCCAACTTTTCAACTTGCTATGCGAAAAGGCCGATGATGTGTATGGTGGGCGCTTGCCCGTCCATGTACGCTGCCTAATCGACGAGTGTGCCAATATTGGCCAGATTCCAAACCTCGAAAGGCTGGTGGCGACTATCCGCAGCCGTGAGATTTCCGCCTGCCTTGTGTTGCAGGCACAGTCTCAGCTCAAAGCTATCTAT
>CAZLKG010000215.1:0-1716 GCA_964560045.1 uncultured Slackia sp. | reverse complement strand
CGATTGTCTTGACTGTTTTGTAGCTGGGGGCACGCGTATAGGTAAGCGCTTTTGCACATGCCTTCTCCAAGACGTCATAGCCTTGACGCCGCCCTAGTTCAAGCAAGGCACGACAGGAACGATACGCTTGTTGTTCGATCGTGCGTGAGCAAAGCAGGCCATCAACTACCTTGGCGATAGAAGGGCCTTTCTCCGCTGCCCAGCGTCTGAATCTTTCGCAATGATGCCCGCTACGCGCTCTCCGTCTAACACAAGCTGCTCGGCAATGGTTTCATAGACAAATTCGGCACCGGCGGCAAGAGCGTCTTCTCTCAGGCTGTAGATTGCCATTTCTGAGGTGGTGATGCCCTGTGATTCGTCATTGGCGATTCCTCCACCAAAGGCATTGCCCTGTTCGACTCCTTGAGGGATGAACATCATCGTGCCTTCGTACTCCGTGTAGGTCGGGCCCTTGTAGACCACGCCAAGGAGGCGCACGATGCCGCCATGGCTTTCCATCTTGTCAGCAAGCCAGTCAAGGGCTTCGCCGGAACGGTTGAGGAAGGTCCAAACCAAACGTTCGTTGCAGCGGCTATTGCATTGGGCTATCCAGTCGCGTGCGATGTCTGCCGGGTCGTGCTCGACGCCCGCTTCGACCCAACGTTGACTGTTTACGGATCCGTAATGGCCACCGCGGAAAGCGTAAGTTGTGCCTTTTTCGAGAACGAGCACCTCGCCGCCGTTCTCCGCAAGCGAGCAGGCTGTGGTTACGCCTGCGAGGCCTGCACCTGCAATAATGAAGTCTTTCTCGATAGTCTCTACGATATCACTGTCGGGTATGGGATCGGGAGGGGTTTCCCAGCTCCATTGCGCAGCTGTCTGAGTTTCGGAGGTAGCGCTTTGCTCTTGCTCGGTGGAACTGCATCCGATGAGACTTCCACCGGCTATGGCACCGACTGCGGTGGTCATTCCTCCGATCTTGAGAAAGGAACGACGAGATAGATTGTTCTGCGGGTTAGTAATGAAATTTGTCATTGCTTACCTCCTTGAATTTAATGCGAATAGCTCCCCGCGTGAACCATATCGCAGAATCGATTAATGCAAATCGGTTGGGAGTAGGTGAGATTGTCCCCTCTTCCAAAATCACCCGTTTTTGGGTGAGTCCATGTTGTCCTTGGAGTGCGCGATGCTGCTCACGGCGATGGCGTCACAGGCAACTCCAATGGCTCTCATTTCAGCGAGCGAGGTGGAATCTGGTGCAGCTCGATTCGTAGACGGCATAGAGAGGCGATGTAAAATGTGCGACCATCTACTCCATAATCAATTCAGCGCTTGGATGTAGAAACGGTTCTCGAAAGGAAAATGCTCAGCATGAGCTGAGCTCAACAGGGAGATGTGCTGTTGTACGCCAGTTATCTGCGGAACGGTCAGAGAATTGCTGCGGCGTTGGTCAGCTTACCCATCGTGTTTATCGTTCAAACCATTCGATTGCGTGAACGTGGGCGAACTTATTTCTTCTTCCATCATATATCGATCACAAACCCGCTCAAGAGATGCAAGTGGATTACGTCGGAGTTACCATGGAAGTGCTCGACGTTGACACAGGAGAGATGCTTAAGGTGTATGTGTTTGCAGCCTGTCTTCCCTTCTCGGGAAAACTTTACGCCGAAGGATTCTTCAACATGAAAGAGGAATCCTGGGTTGAAGCTCACGTGCATGCGTTCTCGTTTTTTGGCG
>CAZLKG010000214.1:0-1718 GCA_964560045.1 uncultured Slackia sp. | reverse complement strand
AACTTGTGACCTCTTCCGTGTGAAGGAAGCGCTCTCCCCCTGAGCCAAACGCCCACGTGTCTGCGCTCAAGCGCAAATACGCATATTAGTTGCCCATCTTCAATCGTGCAAGTCCCAATTTCCAAACTTTTCTGCTTATCAATATCGGATGCAATATCGGACCAGGGGTGTGCGTCAGCGCGCCCTGAATCGCCGTCTTTTATTGACTAGATGTTATCTGCCCTTGCGCTCTTGGGCCTTTGTAAGATTGAGCGCAACGGTTATTACCCGGTTTTGCAGGAACAAATGCAAGCGTTGCGTTAAGTCATTCAGTGTTGCGGGTACATGTGCAGCCAACCCAATATCGAACGCGGTGTGAAATAGTCCGTCTGATACCACCACATTTGTGATAACATTGAACTCCGTATGTGTGGGTTGTTGCGCCCATTTCCGGACGAAAGGATAGCATCTGTGTCTGCTGCCAAATCGAAGCAAACCGGAGATTCCAAGAAAGAGAACGTCGTAGTAGAGAAAAACGACATTGCCATCGAAGAGGACAAAATAGACTCCTCCCTCTCGGAAGAAAACCTGTTGGAAGGCATTCCCGAAGAAGAACTCAAAGCCCCCGAAAATGCAGAGGTGGCACTGCCTAAGATCTCGCACCGCTCCTCCCGCATAAGACATCGCTCCACCGACTCTTCGGTCACCATGCTCACGGGCGATCCCGTGCGCATGTACCTTAAAGAGATCGGCAAGGTGCCGCTGCTTACCGCCGCCCAAGAAATCGATCTCGCCATGAAGATAGAGGCCGGTGTGGCCGCTACGGTCGAACTTGAAAAAGCGGAAGAGGAAGGAATCGAACTCGCTCGCAGGGAGCGGCGTCGCTTCACCCGGGTGGAACAGGTGGGGCTTGATGCCAAACAGCAGCTGATAGAGGCAAACCTTCGTCTTGTGGTCTCCATCGCCAAGCGCTACGTGGGTCGTGGCATGCTCTTTCTTGACCTTATCCAGGAGGGAAATCTGGGTCTTATTCGTGCTGTGGAGAAGTTCGACTACACCAAGGGCTTTAAGTTTTCCACCTACGCTACCTGGTGGATTCGCCAAGCCATCACGCGTGCGATCGCCGATCAAGCACGTACCATTCGCATCCCTGTGCACATGGTGGAAACCATCAATAAACTGGTTCGCATCCAGCGCCAACTGCTTCAGGAGCTAGGTCGCGACCCCTCGCCGGAGGAGATCGGCGAGAAAATGGGTCTTACAGCCGAGCGAGTACGCGAAATTCAAAAAATCAGCCAGGAACCGGTGAGTTTGGAGACGCCTATTGGTGAGGAAGAAGATTCCCAACTGGGCGACTTCATCGAAGACGATGCTGCCATTGTGCCACCCGATGCAGCGAGCTTCTCTATGATGCAGGAACAGCTGAGCAAGGTACTCGGTGGACTCGCTGAGCGCGAGCGCAAGGTCATTATGCTGCGCTTTGGCCTTGAGGACGGCCACCCCCATACGCTTGAGGAAGTAGGCCGCGAGTTCGGCGTCACCCGCGAACGCATTCGCCAAATAGAGAGCAAGACGCTTGCCAAGCTGCGCCATCCTAACCGCTCCGCCAAGTTGAAAGACTACCTGGAGGATTAGACGCGCCTCGGATAAAGCCAGGACAAAACAAGCCTCTGAACTGGAGATTTGGTGGGCCCGGCCGGATTCGAACCGACAGCCAAAGGATTATGAGTCCCCTGCTC
>CAZLKG010000213.1:0-1725 GCA_964560045.1 uncultured Slackia sp. | reverse complement strand
CAGATTAGCCTCAATAACGAATCCGGAGGCTAAGGCATCGGGGTTGGCTTTAAGTTCAAGCACGTCAGCCTGCAGCAGGATGGTTTCCAGCAGATCATCAATGCCCAGATTCTGCTTGGCCGACACGTTCACGAACATGTTCTGACCGCCCCACTCTTCGGGGATGATGCCGTATTCCACAAGCTCTTGGCGCACGCGATCAGGCTGGGCACCGGACTTGTCTATTTTGTTCACGGCAACCACGATAGGCACATGTGCGGCCTTGGCATGGTTGATTGCCTCAATGGTCTGCGGCATGACGCCGTCGTCGGCAGCCACCACTAACACGATGACGTCGGTCACCTGGGCACCGCGGGCGCGCATGGCCGTGAATGCTTCGTGACCGGGCGTGTCTATGAAGGTGATTTGCCGGCCGTTGATATTGGTGACCGAAGCGCCGATGTGCTGGGTGATGCCACCGGCCTCACCCGCTGCCACACCGGTGTGACGAATAGCATCAAGCAGGGAAGTTTTTCCGTGATCGACGTGCCCCATGACGGTGACAACGGGAGGACGCGGTTTGAGATCTGTCGCAGCATCGTTATACACCACGGCATATTCTTCCTCAGGCGATACCACACGCACCTTACGGCCCATGTCATCGGCAATCAGATCGATAAGATCGTCGGATATGGTCTGGGTGACGGTAAGCGCCTGACCTAAGAAGAACAGCTTCTTGATAATCTCGCCGGACGGCACGCCCAAAAGCTCGGCGAACTCGCCAACAGTGGCACCCTGAGGCACCTCCACCACGCTGTCATCGAGCACCAGATCGGGATCGATGCCGCGCTCCATGGCCTCCATGGCCATGCGCTCCCGCTGCTGTTTCTCGCGTTTTTCCTTGCGCTTCTTGCGACGACCCTCACCCTCATCGCTGCTTGCAGCGGCAACAGCCGCGCGGGCTTCAGCGAGTACCTTGTCACGCTGCATCTTCTCAGCCTGAACGGCCATCTGAGCATAGCGATCTTCGCCTGAAGCACCCGTCAGCTCGGGAACATCCGGTTCGAAACGGTGCGCCTGGCGATCCTTGGGGCCTTGCTTGACAGCTGCGCGTTTCTTGGCGTTTCGCGCAGGATGTGCCTTAGAAGCAGCCTTCTCGGCAGAGATGCGAGCGTTTTCTGCCTCTATTTGGGAAAGCAGCGAATCGAAGGAGGGCTTGGGCGAGATAGCAGGGGCAGGGGCAGGGCGCTTACGTTGGACCGTCGGAGTGGGCTGCTGCCTGGAAGCCTTTTTGCTCCCGCGATTGGCAAGAGCCTCAGCCACGGCCTTTTTCTTGGCAACCTCGGCGGCGAGCTTGGCAGCGCGGGCTTCGGCGGCCTGTTTGGCTCGGCGGGCGGCCTGAGCTGCCTTTTGTTCCTCTATCTGGCGAGCGAGGCTGGAAAGCCCTGAGGGGGCTTGCGTGGGCACAGGGACAGGTTTTTTGCGGGAAGATGTCTGGGGGGTCTCGCGACGTTTTTCGGGTGTGCTGTGATTGCGACGAGCGCGCTCGGCATCGCGCAAGGCTCGCTCACGCGCTACAGCCTCGCGGCGGGCGCGTTGTATCTCTGCCTTTTCCTCAGCCTTTTTCTCAGAGGCGGCCTTGGCGGCAGCTGCTGCCTTGGGGTCAATTTTTGCGGCAACCTTCTCCCCTAATTCGGGCGCGATCGCCTTGCGTATCTTGTCGACATTACCTTCGGACAAAACGCT
>CAZLKG010000212.1:0-1737 GCA_964560045.1 uncultured Slackia sp. | reverse complement strand
CCGGGATGGGAAGGGAAGCCATGGATCTTCGACGTGCGCAGAACTACAGCATCGGCCTCGACCTGGGAACCGGATCGGTCGGCTGGGCGGTAATCGATGAAGACGGAGGACTCCTTCATTACAAAGGACGCCCCACGTGGGGAAGCAGGCTTTTTACCGGTGCCCAAACGGCACAGGGCGCAAGAAAGCATCGCGGTCAGCGACGTCGCTACGTTCGTCGCACATGGCGCCTCAAGCTGCTGCAGTCCTTGTTCAACGAAGCAATGCAAGATGTGGACGATGAATTTTTCATTCGTCTTAACCAGTCCCGCCTACACCCCGAGGACCGCGAGGAGGGGCATGCGGACTACCGATGGCCGCTCTTCAACGGCAGCGACTTCACGGAGGCCGACTACTACAAGAAGTTCCCTACGATCTATCACCTGCGCGCCTGGCTCATGGAAACCGAAGAGCAAGCCGATCTGCGCCTTATCTATCTGGCGTTTCATAATATTGTGAAGACGCGCGGGAACTTCCTCCACCAAGACACGCCTAACCTGAGCGCTCGTAACGCAAATATGGGCGAATCGGTTGCAGAGCTCTGTGACGCTCTTGTCGTGTGGTGCGAGGCAAATGACATCACATGTTCGTGCAAGTGCGAAGAAATTGCGCGCGTATTGGGAAACAGCGGCTTGGGCCGACGGAACTGCCAGGAGTCCGTGCAGCCGCTCTTCGGTCTTGAAAAGCCTTTCGATAAGAAAATGGGCAAAGCGCTCTCGCAGGCGCTCGTCGGGTATCAGGCCGATTTCTCGCAGATCTTTTTGCTTGAGGACGAGCAGCACAAGCTCAAGTTGTCGGATGACGACAAAGTCGAAGAGTTCATGGCGGTGCTGCCAGACGAGGCTACAGGACTTTTCGACGCAATTACAAAGACGTACTCGGCCTTTGTGCTCACGAGCATTCTGAATAGCGAGGGCGAGAGTAAAGCTTGTGAATCTGGTGCCCTTAACGGCTCAACGGGGCGAACCATATCATATTGCAAAGTGCGCGAATATGATCGTTACCGAAACGATCTTAAGATACTTAAAGACCTCGTGAAGCAATATGCACCTGCTTCGTACAACGATTTCTTTCGTGGCGAGCGATACAAGGGAACAGACATCTATGATCCTGTGAAGGCACAGGGCTACACCAAATACAACGTCAATCGAAAATCGACGTATGAAGAGTTCACCGAAGAAGTTAAGAAGCTGCTTGGCGACACTGTTGCGACATCCGATCCCCGCTATAAGACCATGCTTGATGCCTTCGAAGAGGAGCGTTTCTTGCGCCGCCTTAAAACAAGCGACAACGGAAGCATCCCGTTCCAGCTCCATCTTGAGGAGATGAGTGCGATCATCGAAAACCAGGGTCGCTTTTATCCCTTCCTCATCGAAGCGCGTGAAAAGATTGAATCCCTCGTTCGTTTCCGCATCCCCTATTATGTGGGTCCGCTGACCACGAACAATGCCGCCAAAGCTCACGGGAGCGAAGGCGGAAAGCTTCGCTTCGCGTGGTCTGTTCGCCAACCTGGCAAAGAAAACGCCACAGTGTATCCGTGGAATTGGGAGAAGGTCATCGACAAGCACGAGAGCGCGCAACGCTTCATCGAACGCATGACCAGCGACTGCACGTATTTGATCGGCGAGCCTGTACTGCCTCGTTGTTCTTTGCTCTACGAGGAATATTGCGTGCTGAACGAGCTCAACGGAGCTAAGT
>CAZLKG010000211.1:0-1740 GCA_964560045.1 uncultured Slackia sp. | reverse complement strand
TGTCTATTCTCACTGCGCTTCTTGGGGCTCCTTTGTTCATATATTTGATTTGCAAACAGAGGAAGGCATGATGACTGCGGTTGAGATGTGTACGAATACACTTTTAGAGGTACAAGGGCTTGCCTGCGGCTATGGTGGTGCGGCGGTGCTCAGGAATGTGAATTTTTCCATACGCCAGGGCCAGACGATTGTGCTTCTGGGTGAAAATGGTGTCGGAAAAAGTACGTTATTCAAAACAATCCTGGGGCTTCTTCCAAAGATCGAGGGGCGCGTAATGCTGTGTGGGCGCGATGCTTCTTCCATTACGCGACGCGAACTTGCGCGGATTGTAGCGTATGTCCCTCAAGGGCATGACGCCGCTTTTGGTTTTACCGTGCGCGAGATGGTGCTCATGGGTCGCACGCCGCTTATTGGGGGTGTGGGAAACCCTCGTAAGGAGGATGAGCGTGCGGTCGATATAGTTCTGGAAAAGTTATCACTTGACCGTATAGCCCGACGCGATTTTACGACGCTTTCTGGCGGAGAAAAACAAATGGTTCTTATTGCGCGCGCCTTGGCAAGCGATCCAAAACTTTTGGTGATGGATGAGCCGTGTGCGAATCTTGATCTGAGAAATCAGGCGCTTGTACTGAGCCAGGTTGCAATGCTTACACAGCAGGGAATCGCTGTGTTTATTACCTCGCACGATCCCAATCACGCGTTTGCATTAAAGAGTGATGTCGTATGCATTCGGGCGGGTGGGGATATCATTTCCGGAAAGGCATCCGATATCCTCTCGGACGATTTTCTCAGTGAGCTTTATGGCACGTCTATTGCGGTGGGCGGATTGGAAAGGTGCGGCATAGCAGTGACGGCGTGTGCCCCTGTCATGGAAGGTGGTAAGAGTGGAGGTGAGAATGGAAAGGCGTGAGTTTCTAAAGGTTTCGACAGTTGTGGCAGGAGCGGTATGCTTTGGGCAGATCGGCGTCATGTCGGGCTGTGTGAACACGGTGTATACACGTACTGAAACCGACATGGCAGGTCGTGAGATCGGTGTGCCCGATCAGGTAGAACGTGTGTTTTGTACCAATCCTATAGGCACCGTAAATATGTATGGACTTAATCCCGACCTTTTAGCTGGTTGGAACTTTTTACCTGCGGGAGATAACCAGACCTATATTTCTGAGGAATATCTCGAACTTCCAAGTTTGGGGGTATGGATGGGATCGGGTTCGGTTCCTAATGCCGAAGAGATTGTTGCGCAGAACCCGGATGTTCTTCTGTGCTACTGGACTGCTGACGACGCCGGTATACAGATGGCAGAAGAAGTTGCTTCCGATACGGGATTGCCTGTTTTAGTGGTTGACTACGATATTCGCAGCGTGGGGGATTCATATCGTTGGGTAGGAAACCTTGTTGGCCAACAAGAGCGTGCTGAGGAACTTGCGGCTTACTGTGAGGAGCGTTTGGAAACAGTGAGCCGGATTGTAGAGAGCATCCCCGAAGATGAGCGCAAATCGGTGTTTCTTGCGCAGGGACAAAGCGGGCTTACCACGGATCCTGTGGGGAGCATGCATGTGACCGACGCTTTTGAACTGCTGGGTCTTACTAACGTGGCAGACTTGCCCGGACTTGAAGGACAGGGCATGGGTATGCCCACCATTAATCTTGAACAGATTTTAGAGTGGAACCCCGATGTCGTGCTGGTTTCTGAATACAGCATGAGCGATGCGGAAAGCTCAAATATCTATGACGAGATTC
>CAZLKG010000210.1:0-1757 GCA_964560045.1 uncultured Slackia sp. | reverse complement strand
AGATGGCGGTATCACCCGGCCATGCAGGAGCGGTGACCAAATTGCGATCGACCACAGCCTCATCCATATCGGCTTCAACATAGGTCCCACCAGCCAAGGTAATGTCGGGAGCGACAGCCGGATACGCTGTGGCCTTGTATCCCCCAAGCACACCGGAGGCGGCCAGAACCTGAGGGCCATGGCAGATAGCGGCAACGGGCTTACCTGCAGCAAAGAACTCGCGGGTGATTTCCTGCACGCGCGAGTTCAGGCGGATGTATTCGGGCGCACGGCCACCGGTGATAAACAGACCAGCGTAGTCCCCGGCGTCAACCGCATCGAAATCGGCAGTCAGCGCGAAGTTGTGGCCACGCAGCTCGCTGTAGGTCTGCTCGCCCAAAAAGTCATGGACGGCGGTGGCAACGGTTTCTCCGGCCTCCTTGTCGGGACATACGGCATCAACCTGATAGCCCAGCATGGACAGAGCTTGAAACGGCACCATGGTTTCGTAATCCTCGGTGAAATCACCACACAGCATCAGGACTTTCTTAGACATGCTTAGCTCCTTTCGCTCAGTTTCCGAAGCGCCCTTGGCGTCCGGAGGGCTTTGCAGGATTTTATCACCGAAGCGCTCATCCCTCATCTCCCCGCTGACGTATCCATCGCTCCTCCTCCGTTGAAACGACCGGCTTGCCCCCCTTCTTTCTGCAAGATCAAACGCAACAGAGAGCATCTAGAAATTCAACCCCCCCCCCTTCCGTTGATACAGCACAAGGGGCGGCACGTGGCCAGCGCAAGGGGACGACAAACAATTGGCGCAAGAGGATAGCAAGCGGTCGGCGCAGGGCGGACCACAATTGACGCAATAAGGCGCTAAGCAATGGGCACGGGCTCACAGCGACACACCTTGTCTGGTTCAAGATGCCCCCGTATCAATGTGACGCGGCATCCGCTCAAGATTCAGCGACATACCTTGCCGGGATTCAAGATGCCCTTAGGATCGAATACATCCTTTATTCCCCCCATGAGCGCAAGGGCAGTACTACCTGCGGATTCGCGCAGGTAGCGTTTCTTGGCGTATCCGATGCCGTGCTCGCCGGACACCTGACCGCCCAGTTCTGCACACTTAGTGTAGGCGGCATCCATAACTTTTTCGGTTCGCCGGAGAAATTCGTCGGCATCCATGTTGTTGCCTACACAGTAGATGTGCAGATTACCATCGCCCGCATGACCGAAAGAGCGGATGTGTACGCCGTGTTTTTCGCCGAGATCGTGTACGAAACCAAGAAACTCGGCGATGCTGCTTGTGGGAACCACCACATCCATTTCGTCAAGTAGCTCGGCTTCAGACTCAATAGCGGTCAGAAACGCGCTACGTGCGGCCCATACGGCCTCCTTCTCAGAGGGAGTGTCTACCACTAACACGTCATAGGCGCCAACTTCATCGGCCACACCAGCAAGGATTTCGGCGCGCTGAAAGATCTCATCCTCATCATTGCCGTCGAGCGTGACCAGGATATATGCCCCGGCTTCTTTTCCCTGCACCTCTGCAGGAAACACCCGCTTACCCGTGTGTCGTGCGGAGGAATCCACAATATCACGCTCCATAAACTCAATGGACTGAGGATTGAGACCCGCGAGTTTAATGGAGGGCACAGAGCTGATGGCCTCTTCGATGTTGGCGAAAGGCAGGATGAAGCTCGTATCGGAGGTGGGATGAGGGATGAGTTTGAGCGTAAGCTCGCAGATGACCCCCAGCGTGCCCTCAGATCCAATCA
>CAZLKG010000209.1:0-1778 GCA_964560045.1 uncultured Slackia sp. | reverse complement strand
GCATTATGCCACGAAAAGCAAGACGCAGACCGTGGGGATCCATTACGAAGGTCACGCGCAACAAGCAAATAATCCGATGGGTTGAAGACACCCCACAAGGCCGCAAAAGGCGCTCTCGGACGATTTATGGCACCTATAAAGAAGCGGATGCAGAACTAGCCAAGATACGCGCAAACCTAGGCGGAGACGGCCCCACAAAGACCGTAGCGTATGTTTATAACGAATGGTGGTGGCCTGATATGCTGCGCAAGGCGCAATCAGGCAAGCCACAGAAAAACACGCTTTCGCTCTATGAGCGAGTATGGCGGCTCTACGTTGCCGAGCAGTGGAGCAGCGTCCCCGTGTCTCAAATTCGCCGCCTGGATGTGCAACGCTGGCTTCATGGCATCACCGGCAGCAATGGGCAGGCGTGTATCACCGTTTTGAGGGGGATACTTGATAGCGCAGTGAAATACGAGGAAATAGAGACGAACAACTTGCGCGGGGTGTCCTTTGAGTTCGGCGCAAACACCCGAAAGAGGCCGAAGGATGTCTACTCCCTCAAAGATGCAGAGCGAGTTTTGGAAGAAATCAGGGGTCTTTCGTTTGAAGCTGCCTACATCCTCGCATGCTTTGGCGGATGCAGGACGGGAGAGGCGCTAGCTGTAAGATGCGACGATCTGGAAGTTTTTGAGCATGCCGGCGAACGCGTCGTACTCGCCCGAATATACAAGCAGATGGAAAGCTCGGGACGCGAGCCGGTAATGAGGGTTAAGACCGCCGAAAGCAATCGCTGGACGGCGATACCCTCCCCCTACTGCGAGCGTCTTTTAGAGATAAGGGACGCTAAAGAAGAATTAGGCATTGAATGGCTGACGGACAGAGACGACGGGCTACCCATGAACCGGGCGCTTTTGATACACAGATGGGCACAGCGCCCAGAACCGCGCATCCCGTTTTCTAACCTTAGGCCGTCGTGGCGAACGTTCGCTGAATTCTTTTGGCACGTACCATCAGACACGCTCGAAATCATGATGGGACACGTCATCCCGGGCACTACAGGCAGGCATTATTTGCGAGCTTCAAAAGAAGACATCGCCCGCTCAGTCTGCGAAGCGATGTCCCTTTTTCACCTAAGTTAGGATATTTTGGGATATGCGGAAGCATATCCCCAGTTCATCGGATAGTTTCCGTATTGACCACACATGATCAAGAGGCCCGCATCCGCGCCCCATCGAAAGCCCTGCACCGAGGGCACCCGCAACATAGTGTTTTGCTTCAACAACGGCTTCTCGAACATCGAGTCCGCAGGCCAAACCGCAGGCGATGGCACTTGAGAGCGTACAACCGGTTCCATGCGTATTCGAGGTATCCACCCTCTCTCCAGAAATCCAAAAAACCTCTCCATCAACGAGCAGCAGATCATCTGCTCGGGAGAAATCCTCACCATGGCCGCCCTTTACCAGCACTGCAGCCGGCGTAGAAGAGGCGATGACACGCGCAGCTTCCTCCATGTCGCGCTTCGATGAGATCTCCACACCCGAAAGCACCTCTGCTTCAAAAATATTTGGGGTCACCACGCTGGCACGTGTGAACAACTCGGCCACGAGTACCCCTTTGATACCCTCATCCGCAAGACGCGACCCGCTGGTTGCCACCATCACGGGATCCACCACCACATTGCGCGCATCATAAGAGGAAAGCCCCTTGGAAATAGCACGCACAAGATCGGCTGAGGATACCATGCCGATTTTCACCGCATCGGGCCGCATGTCCGTAAAAACTGCATCGATCTGGGA
>CAZLKG010000208.1:0-1814 GCA_964560045.1 uncultured Slackia sp. | reverse complement strand
AACACGGCCAACTTCATCAACGAGCGCCTTATCATCATCGAGAACGAACTTGGTGGCGTGGAGTCGGAACTGGAATCCTACAAGCAGAGGAACCAGATTGTGGACATCTCCACCTTGGCAGGCATGTACATGAGCGAGTCGCAGCAGTACAACACCGAAGTGCTGGAACTGGAAACCCAGCTGAGTTTAGCCAACTACATCAAGGAGTACCTGACCGACCCTACCAAGGAAATCGACCTGATACCCTCGAACACCGGCATCAGCGATATGAATATCGAGAACCAGATAGCCTCTTACAACTCCGCCAAACTGAAGCGCGACCGCCTGCTTGACGACAGCAGCGAAAACAACCCTGTCGTGCAGGAGCTGAACAATACGCTCAGGGCGATGAAGCAGAATATCATCCGCGCGGTGGACAACATGATTGTCAACTTTGAGGTGAAGCGGAACGACATGCAGAACCGCGAGCTGAGGGCGCAGAGCCGCGTGATATCCATTCCCACCAAGGAGCGCGAGATGCTCACTATAGAGCGACAGCAGAAGATAAAGGAAACGCTTTACATCTACCTCCTGAACAAGCGTGAGGAGAACGCCCTCTCGCAGGCCATGGCCGACAACAACGCCCGCGTCATCGACGAGGCGGAGAGCGGCAAGTCACCCATCTCGCCCAAGCGCAATCGCATCCTGCTCTTAGGCTTGCTCATGGGGCTTGCCTTGCCGGCTGTGGGCTGGCTGATGGTGCTGTTCATGAGCACTCGGGTACACAGTCGCAGGGATATAGAAAAAGCCGTGAATGTGCCCTTCCTCGGCGAGATTCCATACGAAAAGAAATCTGCCGGAAAGCTCGGCCGGGAGACCGGTACAACTGCCGGTGCTGAAGCCGAGTCCGGGAGCATGGTAGCGGAGGCGTTCAGGGTGCTGCGCACCAACATGGGCTACCTGTCGCGGAATAAGGAGCATTCCGTGCCGGTCATCATGCTCACCTCGTTCGGCGTGGGTATGGGTAAGACCTTCACGGCGCGGCACCTCGCCATGAGTTTCGTCTATACAGGGAAGCGGGTGGTGCTGCTCGACCTCGACATCCGCAAGGGCACGCTCAGCCGCCACTTCGGCAACCACCGCAACGGCGTGACCAATTACTTAGCTGACCCGTCGTTGAGCGTGGACGACATCGTGCACCACCATGGAGCACTTGACTTCATCCCCTGTGGCGATTTCGCGCCCAACCCGGCGGAGTTGCTGATGGACGGGCGCTTGGACGAATTAGTGGACGAGCTGCGCAAGCGTTACGACTACATTATCGCCGACAGCGTGCCGATGGGCATGGTGGCTGATACCGGCATAGCCAACCGTATTGCGGATCTGACTTTGTTCGTGATACGCGCGGGACGACTCGACCGTCGCCAGTTGCCCGACATCGAGACTCTCTACGAGGAGAAGAAGCTGAAGAACATGGCATTGGTGCTCAACGCCGTTGACCTGCGCCGCCACGGCTTTGGTTATGGATTCAGCTATGGCTACGGCTATGGAAACCGGCAAAGTTCGGACAGGCGCAACATCGCATCTTCCGTCCGGCCATGGCTCCGGGACAGAGGGCGCAAAGCCGCATCCTCCATCCGGGCCTGGATACAAAACAGAAGAAAAAAACGTTAATTTCTTAAGGGTGGCCTTTGGGCTGCCCTTTTTTTGTCTTTCTTTTTCTGTATTTCTACGAAAAACAGAAAAAACTGAAAAATTTTCTTAAGAAACGTAAAAATGTGGTGAATGTCCGATGCAGGCTTTAAGGCGGTGTTCGGGGACATCGAAAATGTCGA
>CAZLKG010000207.1:0-1835 GCA_964560045.1 uncultured Slackia sp. | reverse complement strand
AGTTGCCTGCACCAAGGAAAATGCGCGCATAGTCAACGGCCAGCTGTTGACGTGTGCCACTGTCGCGATGCCGCAGGTATTCCTTGATAAGCGCGTAACCTTGTCCAATTTCCGAATCGCTTTTGGGAACGTGGCAGGCGGCCAAAGTATCAATCTGCTCTTGGGTCAACTCAAGTAAAAACAGGCTGGCCAGAAAGCGGCAAAACGATATACGTGCTTCACACGATGCCGTGATATCCTCGCGAAGAGCCTGATCCATAAGAGTCTCCTTCATATCCATTCCATCGTTACTGCGTGCCGTTAGGACTTGCGATTTCAGCGCGATGGCGCCCCCACAGGGGAGCGCCATCAAAGGGGAAGCACTGTTTCGTCGAAGTTATTTCGGAAGCGTTTTGTCCACCTAGATGACGACGCCAAACAATGACATGAGGGCCTCGCTGGTCAACCACATGAGACAGCGCATCGCAATCGCGCCGACAAATGCTCCAACAAGGGCAACGATAGCGTAAGTAAGCACGGAGTCCGATTCAGCTTTCTTCTTTGCGAGCAAGCCAAATACGATGGGTGCAACACCTCCACATACTATGCCGGCTGCCCAGAAGATTGGCGCGTAATCTCCGAGCGCCGCTCCGCCAACGAACCCATAAGCGGCCGCAAATATCAAACCAAGCGCCCCTCCAACCGCTGCCACAATTCCCGCGAAAGGCAGCGCGTCTTTTGGTGCCTTGAGCACGACAAGCAACAGGAGATACAAGGCCGTACCGCTTGCCGCTGCAGTACCCATGTAGCATAGCGGCAGTGTGATGGTGTTCCAAGAAAGCTGAGAAGACATCATGTACGATGCGCCACACGCATAACTCAAAACAACAGCAAGTACGATACCGAGTACGGCGAAAACCTTGCGCGCCGTCGCTGATACATCACGTTTAACCAAAATTGCGTAGATGATGGCAACGAGGGCGGTAAGACCCAAGAGAAGGGCCTCCATGAAGATGCCCGAGGTGGGATGGTTCAGTGCTGCGAGCATACGTTCAGGATGCGAAAGATGCATAACCGAGCAGATACCGCCTACTGCAAGGAGCACAACCGTCAGTATTGAAGCAGGGAAGGATACCTGAGATGCCTTGCCTCGGAACTCATCAACGCCTACGCAGACGAACATCCATGCGCCCATGCCTGACAATGCCGTGAATAGAACGAGTGACCATTGAATCTCCATTAGATACGCTCCTTCCATTCGCCGTATTGGGAGCTGTAAATATATTTCGTCAGAGGGTGGTTGCCCACGTCTTGCAGTTCATGAATGGCCTCATCGTCGTAGCGAGCCAGTTCAACTGAAGCATCGGAGTCCGGATCGTCCAGGTCGCCGTAGAAGCGAGCACCTGCTGCGCAGCTCTTCACGCAGGCTGGAAGCTCTCCTTGGGACGTGAGCTGTCCGCAAAGGGTGCATTTCTCGACTGCCTGCGCTTCCGCATTCCATGATCGCACGCCATAAGGACAGGCCATCATGCAATATTTGCAGCCTATGCATAGCTCGCGGTTCACCAGTACCACACCATCATCGTCTCGATAGCTCGCTCCGGTGGGACATACGTTGACGCAAGGTGCATCTTCACATTGCTGGCACATGGCTGGCAACTTGTAGCGCGTCATGTTTGGATAGGTACCGAATGGTCCCACTTCGACAACCTTGTTCCAATACTCACCCAGCGCAACATCGTTTTCCATCTTGCAGGCTATTTCGCAACCATAGCAACCAGTGCATTTGTCCAAATTAACCACAATGCAATTACGCGCCATAATCGAACACCTCCTCGGTGGTATCGCTCGGTTCG
>CAZLKG010000206.1:0-1875 GCA_964560045.1 uncultured Slackia sp. | reverse complement strand
CGCGGCGATGCCGCCCACAAGCGCGGTCCTCAACGCAGTGAGGTAACCGGCATCAAGCAGAGCGACCGGCGAGCCGTCGTCGCTGCTGAGCAGCAGCACCATCCCCGAAACATTAGGCTTTCCCACCTCGGCGTTGGTCGGAAAGACGGAAACGAGCTTCACGCCAGAATAGCCGATCCCGGGCGCAGTGCAGGGCATGCAGTTCACCCGCGACTGCGTTGCAGGGTCGATAATCTGTGAGACCTTCTCTGGAAGGATCACTTCCCCCCTGTCGTTGGCGAGAAAGCCCTGCTCCAAATAATCGATCATCGCGTTTAGCGAGGCGGCCTTGGCAGCCTGAGCAACCTCGAAGTTACGATAGTACTTCATCGTGGGCAGATCCTCTCCGCTAGCGTAGTTTGGCACACACAAAAGAAGGCGCGTTCTGCATGAATTTCTGATCAGAAGAGTTGAAAAGCGCGAACAGGAGATTTGTCCCGTCTTCCCCGATAACTTTCACGTACTTCAGAACCTCGCACGCAAAGCCGAGGATGTCTGCAAGATCCTTCCCGCATAGATGCAGGTAAGCGAAGACCTGCTGGGCTGAACCCCAAGGCTCGATGGTATCGCCGACCCAATGAACTTGGGCCATGGCATAGAAGCGCTCCTGCCGGCGAAGCCAGTCGATCCCCTCTATCCTCGCGATTTTCCCGTGCTTCAAATATATGGGCCAGATTGCATAAGACCCCTCGAACGTGCACTGAGGAACTTCGACCAATGCGTCATCGTTGCGCTCGCCCAGGGCGTGGTCGATGAGCAGCCTGAGCTGATCGACACCATAAAGTTTCTTGACCAGGTGGTAGGTAAGCGAACCGCCGAAACGATAGCCTATCTCGTTGAAAACGAATCTGTCACCGCAATTGAAGAACTCAAGCCAGATAGGTCCCTCGACGAAGCCGAGCTCCTCAAGCAAAGATACGACCTTCTCGTTCATCCCTGAAAGGAACTTACCGGTGCAGACCGCCGGCGCCGATTGGAACGCCATCACGGGCGCCCCGCCCTCACTCATGCTATGGGAGCACTTGTCTGCCAACCCACAGAAATACACCTTGCCGCCATGGGCGGTGTAATGCGCAATCAAGGCCTCGGCATCGATAAATTCCTCGATGAGGGGCTCCCCGCAAAAGGAAAAGTCGACAGCATGCTCGACCGCAGCGTCGAGTTCGAAAGAGCATCGCACCTTGCTGAACCCTCGGCTGCCGCTTCCATCCCTCGGTTTCACGGCCAGTGGGTAGGCTTCGATCATGAGCTTTGATGCCTCGTCGTAGCTGTATTCTCGAGCAAGGGCGATGCCATGCGAGCGACAGTGCGCCTTGAAAGTGCTCTTGTCAACACAGAGAGATTGCAGCCGGGGTGTTGTGTAGCAGGAAAGCCCCAGAGCCGACGCTAGCTCGGCCATCATCTCGATATTGAAATCGTGAACACCAGCAAGAACGCCATCGACGGCGTTTTCGAGGCACATGGCTTTCAAGGCGCCGATGTCGGCCGTGCTCACGCTCCACGACTCATCGGCGATTCGCTTGGCAGGCGATTCCCCATCCGAAAGGTAATCGGCGACGATCACGTAATGCCCCAATTTCCTTGCAGCCTGAACGAGTTCGCAGGAACCGATTGGCTTCCCGCCAAGAATTAATAGCTTTTTTTGTTTGCTCATAAGGTCTCCTCGTCGGAAAGCCCTTTGACCCACTCGATGTATTCAGCGGGAATATCGGCATCGTTTATTGCCTTGCCATCTAGGTCATAGCCCATAAAGCTACCCCGCTTGGCGGTGGCGCGGGCGGCGGCGGTCTTGCTGTCAAGAGCGAAACGAACCAGGCTGACGGCCATGATCAGGTC
>CAZLKG010000205.1:0-1879 GCA_964560045.1 uncultured Slackia sp. | reverse complement strand
ATTCGTGAGGCTTGTACGGCCCGCGCAGGGTGTCCGCAACGCTCCAGATGAGAGACGCCTTCTCCTGAATGTTGATACCAACCGAACGGATTAGCCCGTCGCTTTCGACCACGTTACTCTCTTTTTCTCTATGTTAGACCACCATTGACATGAACATTTGTATGAAAAAGGGTTTCCCTCTATCATGAAACTGTCAGAAAACCACGATAGAGGAGAAGCCCCATGCTCAACATTCTACAGCAGTTCATCCCCTGGTTGACCCGCGCCGAGAAGCTCGAGATGCTCGAGGTTCTGAAGACAAACCCTGGGTTCCCTGAATCTAAAAAGGTACCCTTTCTTTTCTGACTATTATGAACAGGTACGTGTATGTTAGTGGAACCGCCATGTACCGAACGCTACGCACGGTGGTGTGAGAGCGAACCCACAAAATACGGTCAAATAGTCCCACAGAAAATCGTCAAACAGGCCGACAAAATATCATCAAATAGACCCACACAGCTGACAGAATGCGTGATATCGATCTCTTCGTATGAGAGGCTATACCCATGGAATCCTATATGGGAAGATGTATCGATTCCGTAATCGAAAAAGATCTCGGAATTTTCGGTGCAGTACTCATTCAGGGTCCAAAATACTGCGGAAAAACGACAACAGCCGAACGGTTTGCTGCATCTTCTCTGTCACTTGCCGACCCATCGGGGGGGGCTTCGCTGCGTGACAGCCCGTTTGTTCGAGCGCTTTTTACGCAGGAAATAAGCTGTAGGACACTCCGCGCGCCGTGCGTCCCTCGTCGATACTCACCCCAAATGCGCGCTCAATTGCACCTTCCTTCAGCACCTTCGCCACACTGCCCGCCGCAGCACAGCAGCCACGTTCCATCACCAGCACCTCGTCGGAGTAACGCAGGGCGAGATCTATGTCGTGGATGACCATCACGATGGTCACACCCCGTTCGGCATTAATATCACGCACGAGCATCATCATCTCGTGACAGGCACGCACATCCAGATAGGTGGTCGGCTCATCCAGCACGATGATGCCCGTGTCCTGCGCGAGCGTCATCGCCATGAAGGCCCGCTGGCGCTCCCCGCCCGAAAGTCGGCGCAGGTCGCTGCTGCGAAACCGCGCCACTCCCGTACGCTCAAGTGCCGCTTCCACCTGATCCACATCCTCCTTACTCAGGCGCCCCGAGCGATTGCGATAGGGGTAGCGCCCGCAAGCCACCAGCGCTTCCACCGTCATCGCCGGCACACGCGCGGCCTGAGCAAGCACCGCCACGGTCTGCGCGCGCTCGCGCCCGCTCATCTCCAAGGTGGGCTTCCCCTCAACTAGCACGCTTCCCCGCACAGGATGACACAGACCGTCAATAAGTTTGACCAGGGTAGATTTTCCACAGCCGTTAGGACCTACAATGCTGGTAATTGCCCCTTTGGTAAAGACGGCCGAAAGCCCCTCGATAAAAGGCTCCTTGCCGTAGGAAAAGCTCACGTTGCAGATCTCAATCGCTCCCATTGAGGCCGCCTTTACGATTGTGCAAGATAAGGTAGATGAAAAACGGCCCGCCGATGAAGGCCATAACGATGCCCACGGGCACCTCGTAGGGCGCAAAGGCAATCCGCGCGCAAGTGTCGCACAAGACCACAAAGATTGCGCCGAGGAAGCCTGACAAGGGCAGCACCAGGCGATTGTTGTAACCCACAAAGAAGCGCACCACGTGCGGCACAATCAAGCCCACAAACCCAATGAGACCCGCCACGCTCACGGCCGCACCCGCAAGCAGGCTTGCCACACCGAGCATGGCCAGCCGCGTTGCCCCCACGTGCATGCCCAGCGAGTGGGCCGTTTGGTCGCCTAAGGCCAAGATGTTGAGTTTACCGGA
>CAZLKG010000204.1:0-1894 GCA_964560045.1 uncultured Slackia sp. | reverse complement strand
ATGGATGCCAGCGACTCCGATCGAAGCAACGAGACCAGCTTCGCGCAAAACATCATCGATGCCATAGGCTACGCACTCGGCGCGGCGGTCGATGGCTTGGTGAGCTTGTTCAACTACATCACCTTCGAGACCAAGGGACTTGGCTGGCTCGTGCTGCTGCTTATCCTGGCGGCGCTGATCGCAGCGCCCATCTACTTCAAACGGCACCGACGAAGGAAATTCTACGAGAGCGCTCTGGCCGACACCCCACGCAACTATGTAAGCCGACTCTACGAGCTGTTCACCAAGGATCTGCGCCGCATGAAGGTGAAGCGCCGCCCCAACTCCACACTCTTCGAATTCGCCTGCGACACGGAAGGAGAGCTTGGCATCTTCGAGGACAACGAAGGGCGGGCGTCCTTTTTGCAGCTGACCGACGTGTACGTGCGTGCCTGCTATGGGAAGGATTCTCTAACGGTGGAAGACCTGGCCGCCTACCATCACTTCTACCAGGACTTCTATCGGAATGCGCAGACCTATCTCGGTCGATTCGCCTACTGCCGCAAGTTCTTCTTCCTGTAGGAAATGCGCCGATCATCTCAGCTCCGATGCGTAATAGTCCTTGTGTTATCTATATAAATGTTCGATTAGTATAGATAACGGTCTATTTAGCGGCTTTCTTTTGTAATGTTGGGATCGGTTCTACAGAAACGCAGATCCTCTTTCGATCAAAAGGCAGACTGGGCGCATGGAGTACAGGGAACTGGCAAAGCTTTACCACATGGATACATCTTCCTTCAGGGATTCCAAGAATCGACAGGAAGCAAAAAGGAGGATAGAGGCGGAATCCACCTTCCGGCTCGGCTATCAAGCTGAAGAGGGAGAGCTTTTCATAGCCGTTCCCAGAGAGCTGAGGGTGCTCAACGAGGAGGTCGTTCGTGCAGAAAGGCGCATTTCGGCGAAAATCGAGGAAATGCCGGATATCGCCGGCAGCTCCATGCTGCGTGGACTCGTGCTGAACGAGGTCGTCTCGTCCAACTCGATCGAAGGGGTCAGAAGCACCCGCAGGCAGATCAAGGATGCCCTGAACGCGCTCGATTCCGAGACAAGGGTGAGAAAGAGGTTCAAAGAGCTCGCCACCCTTTACATGGCTATCATCGACAAGACCGCCTCGGTTCCGACAAGCCCCGAGGAAGTACGGGAGATATACGACAAGGTGATGGACGGCGAGCTTTCGAAGAAGAACCGTCCTGACGGAAGGCTGTTTCGAGCGAATGAGGTCGAAATCTCGGATGGCCTGAGAGTCATCCACAGGGGGCTTTTCCCCGAGTCGAAAATCATAGAGGCGATCGAGGCGATGCTGGAGATCGCTTCACGGGAAGACATTCCGTCGCTTTACGGCATCTTGGCATCGCATTATCTGTTCGAATACGCTCACCCCTTCTATGACGGCAATGGAAGGATCGGAAGGTACCTGCTTGCGCTGTACCTGAGCTGCCCGCTTTCGGTGGCTACGTCGTTATCGTTTTCCCGAACCATCGCCGAGCATAAAAAGACCTACTACAAGGCGTTCGAGAGCGCCGAGAACCCGCTGAATCACGGAGAGCTCACGCATTTCGTTTATCAGATGCTCGCCTTGGTAAGAATCGCCCAAGACCACCTTCTTGAAAAGCTGGATGCGTCGGAGGATGCGCTTCGGGCAATAGACTCCGCGATGTCTAAAGTCAACCAGACGTTCGAGATGAAAGACCGGGAAAGGGAAGTTGTCTGCATGCTCATGCAGTACGAGGCGTTCGGGCTGCTGGGCGATGCTCCTCTTCCCGAGATTGCAAACCACCTTGGAATCAAAACCCAGATGGCTAGGATCTATCTCGCCTCTCTCGAGGAGAAGGGCATCGTAAAGAAGATTCGCAAA
>CAZLKG010000203.1:0-1931 GCA_964560045.1 uncultured Slackia sp. | reverse complement strand
GTCAGTATGCGGGCAATGCCATCAACCTAAAGATCCGCCAAGGCCATCAGGTGTTTACAATCTTCGACGAGGACATGATCGGTACTGCCGCCGAAAGCGAAGCTGCTCAGGGCCAGCTCGAGCGCGACGAGAACAAAGGGCACTTGTTCCGCGCCAGTTCAATCGCCGAGGTAGCCCAGCTGGCGGGCATTGATGCCGTCGCGCTTGAAGAGACCATCAATGAGTACAACGCGCTGTTTGATGAGGGCGTTGAGCGTGATCCCGACTATTACCGCTACACCGGAAATAATCAACCCTTTACGGGCGGCACCTACTACGCACTAGTAACCACCAACGTCATCCTTGCCACGGTAGGCGGACTGACTATCAACGAGAATGCCCAGGTGGTTGACACCTCAGGTAGTCCCATCCCCGGCTTGTATGCCACCGGTAATGCATCGGGCAGTTTTTATGCCGGTAACTATCCGCGTCACATCCCCGGCACCTCCGTTGGTCGCGCCGCGACATTTGGGTACGTGTCGGTGGAGCATATGCTGAACGGAGGCCAAGAATGAGCAAGTCACTTGGTATCAAAGCGGGAATTGTCTTATTCGTAATTACACTCGTTGCGGCTCTCGGCGTGCTAGGTTGCTCACCGCAGGCGACGACCACGAGTTCGTCAGACGACACTGCTGCGGAACAGTCGCTCGAATACGCCAGCGATGCGGCCTGCTTGTCCTGCCACGAAGGCACCTATGAGGCCCACGCGCTGACCACAGCCCAATACGGTGAATGGAACCCCCATGACTCCATCCACGGCGGATATAGCGCTTGCAACAACTGCCACGACCGTTGCCAAGAGATTACCTACAATTGGTGTAGCAACTGCCACACTTACTCGGCGGACGGCTCCACGTACTACGAAGATCCGCTTTTTCTCACTCCGGTAGAGTAGCGAGATAGACCCCTCCCTTCCCCCGGTTTGAGTGTTTCAAACCGGGGGTATTTTGTGAGGGTAGCTTACCTTAACCCTTGCCAGCGCAATGGCAAAGGGCTGGCAAGGGGCTTCGCCTACAGGTTCTTTTTCGTGAATTGTCCAAATATCGCATCAACATACGCCATCGATGTAATAGATTGTCACTCATC
This sequence comes from uncultured Slackia sp., assembly GCA_964560045.1. GTDB lineage: Bacteria > Actinomycetota > Coriobacteriia > Coriobacteriales > Eggerthellaceae > Slackia. The sequence goes on along the minus strand of CAZLKG010000203.1, from coordinate 806 downwards.
CGAGCACGTTGCGATGAAACAAGCGGGGACACAGGGGGGACGCACATGTATCGGATGAAACAGTTTTCTGCCATGACAGGCATGACCCAGTCAAAAATTAGATTCTATGAAAAACAGGGGCTCGTTTTATCCCAGCGCACGGAAAACGGATATCGCGTGTTCACACCCGAGGACGCATTCAGATCCAACGCTTTCCGCATGCTGATACAATATGGGTTCAGCATCAGCGAGGCGATTGAGATTATCGACGCCAAGCAGGATACTCCCCAGTTCAGAGAGACATTACAGATGCAGCAGGAACGACTGGTGCGCGAACGCGACCTGCTGGACTGCCGCCAGAGGCGCATCCAGACCGTCCTGAAGTTCATCTCATCGGAAGATGAGCTTAACTTCAAGATGGTTGACGGCCCCACACACCTTTATATCAATGCATCGCATGGTCGTAACTTTTCAGTCGCAGAGAAAAACGCCCCGGTGCTTGCCGAGTTCTACGAACTTTTGAACGTGACAGCCTGCGCCCGCATCATCAGAAAAGACAATCTGCTCGATGAAGGCGACAAGGTGGATCCGAGCTATATCAACACGATAGACGAACGCGAGTCGCATTTCCTCAGCGATTATTCGAAAAGGCGCGCAACCCGTTTTGAACTGGGAAAATGCGTGCGCTTTGGGCGGCGTGTCACACGTGAGGAAAGCGTTCGCAAAGAGACATTCTCCGATTTGTTTGCCTTCCTTGACGCGCAGGGATTCACCATCCGCGACGATATTTTGGTGTTGCCGAGCTTTTTGAACCTCGATGGCGAAGG
>CAZLKG010000202.1:0-1944 GCA_964560045.1 uncultured Slackia sp. | reverse complement strand
TGTCTTTTCCATCTTGCAAATCCTTTCCTCGTTATTCTTCTCGCCCCTGCGCCCGCCGCGCAGCCAAGCGATTTTCCACTCGTCATTTACTCGTTGACACTCCCCACGGATAAAGCCGAGGGATCCTCGGTTCGCTGACCGTTGCCTGTGTCATGCGAGATCTTCATCCGCTGCCTCTGACCACGCTCCTCTCTCGTCACGCTCCCCCACATATACTGTGATCTCTCAGGTTTTGCTCCTTTCTGCTGTTTCGCTGTTTCTGGTATTGTCCTCGTTGGAATTGTCGAAGTTTCTAGTGTCGTCCTCATTGGAGTCGTCGAAAAAGGTGCTTTGCTCAATCGCCTCCTGTATGCCTGGGTCGGGCGAGGTGAAGCCCAGGTCTTTCACACTCGACTCCATCACCAAACCCGCAGGACTCAACTCGACACCCGCAGAAGGTTGCGCAATCCCGAAGCGATAATTCAGCGAAACGTTGGTACGGGCTATCAGGCGCAGCTCGGCGGCAAGCTCGGCTGTACGCTCGACCTGCGTTCCCCGTTCAAGTTCAGCCCCAATCTCAAGAATGCGATCCCAGGTCAGCGCGTCAAAATCCTCCTTTGAGGCAGCAAGGCGGTCGGCCTTGCGCACAATATCGGCCACGGTCGACTCAGGACGCCCGCGCTGCACGATGGAGCGCAAAATTCCTCCCGACGACCCGCCCTTACCAAAGGCACCAGCCCTGGGCATATTGGAGTTTCCGTTTATGTCCGCCTCGCGCATTTCGGCGTTTGCGCAGACTTTAATCATGCGGCATACGCGTCTTCTGGTAGCAGCGTCCCAGTTTAAAGGCGAATTTTCAGCATTTTGTCCGTCCTCCGAGCTGCCGCCGGATGCCAGTGCATCAGAAACGCTCTGTGTATCCGAAGAGTCCTTGGTATCCTCAGACGGCTGCACGTCCGAAGCGTTCCCCACATCTGCTGGGTTATTTGTTTCTTCAGCGAGTTTTGCTTCAGCAGACTCTGCAGTCGAAGAGCCTGTATCTTCAGGAGTTTTTGCCCCACCAGCACCAAGGGCCTCACGAATCGCCTTTGGCGCGGCTTTGATACCTGCCAGAATCACACCGGGAGGCACATCCAAACCTGGAAGTGCACTCCCGCCGGAAAACCTATTCCCGTCCGCACCAGAAGATGCATCATCCATTCCAGAAAGCGCATCCACGTCAGAAGACGCATTCAGGTTCGCATCCGCATCAGAAGGCGCATCATCCGAACCCGAGGGAACATCAACACCGGAGGGTGCGTCATCTACATCTGAGAGAACGTCCACGTCAGAGGGGGCATCTTTCACATCCGTCAGCGCCACCCCAGAGGACGCATTCGAACCCCCACTCGCACCTGCACTCTTGACCAAAAAGCCCAGCACCACCGCAGGCACAATACGTGGACAGTCGTCCTCTAACAATAAATACTCTCGCAACGCCGAGGCCGCCTGTGCCACCTGCACACCCGAATTGGGCACCATGCGCTCCGTGTTCTCACCCGAGCGCGAGCCCACAAGCAGCCAGTGAGCATCATCAACACTGCCAAAGAGCGTGCCGCGACCCTCTTGCACACACAGCACCGCTATACCATCGGGCGACACCAAAACCGCATCAGCCACAACCGCCCTCGCATCAGCGCGAGGAATGGCCACGTCGAAAAAGGCGCGCACACCCTCGCTGCCATCCTTGGCCTTGCCCGCACGGGGAAGTAGGCGGCGACTTAGGGCATAAACCTCGCGCGCATGCGGATCACGCATCGTGTCCAAAAACCCCCGCTTGGTAGCTCTGGTATAAGCGCTCAGGTAAAACCGGCACGCCTGCACGTTGACAAACACCACACAGGCCAGCACAAGGGCCACAATTATCAGAAACACAGCCACAAACTCCTCACGTGCAGCCCACGCACGCAGCACCGCACATCTTTG
>CAZLKG010000201.1:0-1952 GCA_964560045.1 uncultured Slackia sp. | reverse complement strand
GATCGTGGTCGGTAAGGTCCTCCTTGGTTCGGGCGCACTCCAAGACGGTATCCTTGGCGAAGTTGCACATGCAAATCACCTGAGAAGAGGGAAACCCTCCTTCCAGAAGCTTCCTGCGCATAAACTCACTCGGCGCGATGATGCGGTCAATCTTCTGGTAGCTGCCATGAGTGCGCAAGAAGCGCGCTTCGAGAGCGGCAAGCGCACTCTTGGCGCGCGATCCTTTCACGCAGCGCTTGCGCACACAGGGGCGGAAGCGCCCGTCCAGGCACGCGTCGCAAACATTCCCCTCGCCGTCGAGCATGAGATAGGAAGGGCACACTGCGATGTAGTCGTGCGATGTCCACACGACAGGCACTCGATTCTTCGCTAGATAGGGTGCATCTAGGATGGAGAGTGTAATTTGACGGTGTACTAGATTTAGATGTATGACATCGGGACGAAACTCCTCCAAGAGGTCGTTGAACTTGCTTTTGGCCTCGGGGGAGTAGATAAGCGCAAGACCATCCCGAAGCTTGTTCAGCGGACTGGTTCTTCCCGTATAGTCACGTGAGGAGACAAAGTAGTGCGACTGACGGCATGGCAGATTCTTCGGATCATCCATCGCGAACCATGCGACCTCATGCCCCATCTGCTCGAGACTCTCACCCACGGCAAAATGATAAGTCTCAGATCCTCCCTTGGGCCAATGAAACTTGTTGACCAGCAGCACCCTCATCGGAGTGCCCCTTCGTAGACCTCGAGCGTTCTCCGCACAACGAAGCTCCAGTCGTACTCGGCCTCAACACGTTTGCGAGCTGACTCGCCAAGCATGGTCGCACGCGCAGAATCGACAACAAGAGAAGCAAGCGCTGTACGCAGCGCGGCGGCGTCCCCGCGCGCAAACGTGATACCAGCACCGCCAAGCACATCCGCGCACTCGGGAATGTCGCTTGTCACACAGCAGCAGCCGTAGGACATGGCCTCAAGCAGACTCATGGACATGCCCTCAAGATCAGAAGGCAGCACATAGCAGTAGGCGTTTGAGTACAACTCGGCGAGCAGGCCTCCCTCGACAAAACCCGTCATAAGCACGCGGGAATCGAGGGCAGCAAGTCTAGAAACCTCATCAAAAAAATCCGGCGTATCGGAAGGGCCGCCGGCAATGACAAGTCGCTTGTCTGTATCAAGTTTCTGAAATGCCTCCAAGAGCATCTCAGGCCGCTTCTCAGGAACGATGCGGCCAAGGTAAAAGATGTAGGACCCCTCTTTTAGCCCCCATTTTTGACGGATAAGATTTGCCGGGCGGGACCTTTGCAGCTCAACCCCATTGGGAACAAGTTCCGCTTCCCTGTCATACGTTTTGCGAAAGTAGCTCTGCACAGAGGCCGACAGAACGATCAATTCGTCAGCGCAGCGAGCTGCTCTGCTCTCACCCCGCTTTATAACCCGGGAGGCGATACCTCCCCACTTAGCGCGCTGCCAATCGAGGCCGTGAATGGTGGCAACTGTGCGGATTCCTGCACGCTTCGCGGCGGGAAGTGCGTTGCAGGGGCCTTCCGCGTGGTAGTGAATGACATCCGGGCGGCTTTTCAGCGCCGCCCGCGTGGCAAACCAGGCCGAACTCAAAGCCGCCATGCCCTTGGCGTTTATGGTGCGCACCGGAACAACTCGAACACCATTTAGCTCATAAGGCTCCTTTGGCACCTCACCACCATTGATGTCAGTGCCGCTTCTGTCATAGCAGATAACCTCATGACCAAGCGCTGCCATACGGGTGGCAAGCTCAGCCACTACTACCTCAACACCACCCTCACGCGAGCCTGTGCGCTTCTGTCCAATCATCGCAATGCGCATGAGCTAGCTCCCCTGTGCGGTCAGCACACAACCTATGGTCTGCACGATCAGCTTGAAATCAGTCCAAACACCGCACTTTTGGATGTAGAGAAGATCAAGCTCTACCCACTCATCAA
>CAZLKG010000200.1:0-1970 GCA_964560045.1 uncultured Slackia sp. | reverse complement strand
TCAAGTCCGTACGAATGAAAGGCTCGCCACCCGTGATGTTGGTGAAATACATCCGAGGAAGCTTCTGTATCGTCTCAAGCGTCAGCTCTTCTTCTGGGCGGCTCGGCGCCTTGAAACGGCTGCACATATTGCAGCGTGCATTGCAGCGGTAAGTCACAATAACGGTGCCGTTGAGTTTTTTGTCTGACATCTAGCAGGTCCTCTTTTTCTTCTCGATGAGCTCCCCATAAAGGGAGACAAGGTTTTCCATGTAGTGGGTTTGGTCGCAGTTCTCTAACACGAACGAGCGGCAGCGGGACTGCATGGCGCGGTAGGCAGGAACGTCGCCGCAAAGCGAAACACCACGTAGAATCGCCTCAGCAAGCGAAGCCACGTCGCCTGGCTCTGCGAGAAAGCCTGTCTCATCCTCAAAAACGAGCTCGGGAATACCGCCGATGCGTGTCCCCACAACCGGCGTTCCTGCGGCAAAGGCCTCTATGATGGAAAAGGGCATGTTCTCTCGCCATCGCGAGCTCGCGATGGCGAGAGAGGCTCTCTCGACATAACTTTTGAGAGCCTCTCCTTGCTGAAAGCCAAGCATCTCCACACGGCTTCCCTCTGAATGCCTGGCAATCTGCTCCTCTATCGCTCCCCGTTCCGGACCCTCGCCTGCAATGACGAGTCGCCAACCAGGGATGCGCTTAGCGATCGACAGGAACGCCTCCACGAGCACGTCGATGCCCTTCTCCCTAGAGAGGCGCCCAAAGAAAATCAGATAGGGGTGATCGTAGTCGGTAAGGTCCTCTTTGGTTCGAGCTCGCCCAAGCACCTCCTCCTTGGCAAAGTTCCGTATACAGAGAACCTGCGAAGCGGGAAACCCTCCCTCTAGGAGCTTCCTGCGCATGAACTCACTCGGTGCGATGATGCGGTTGATCTTCTGGTAGCTGCCGTGGACACGAAGAAAGCGCGCCTCGAGAGCGGCGAGCGCGCTCTTGGCGCGCGATCCTTTCACGCAGCGCTTCCGCACACAGGGAAAAAAGCCGCCCGAGAGACAATCGTCACAGACCTCCCCGACACCATCGAGCATGGTGCAATTTGGACATACAGGGATGTAGTCATGCGCCGTATAGACTACGGGCACGGGGTGTTTCCTCAGATACGGAGCATCCAGGATGGAAAACGTAAGCTGGCGGTGCACGAGATTTAGATGTATGACATCGGGACGAAACTCCTCCAAGAGATCGTTGAACTTGCTTTTGGCCTCGAAGGAGTAGATAAGCGCAAGACCGTCTCGAAGTTTTCGTAATGAACTGGTTCTTCCTGTATAGTCGCACGAAGAAACGAAGTGGCGCGACTGGCGGCACGGCAGATTCTCCGGACCATCCATCGCAAACCACGCAACTTCATGCCCCATCTGCTCGAGGCTCTCACCCACAGCGAAGTGGTAGGTCTCACTGCCTCCCTTGAGGTAGTGGAACTTGTTGACCATCAGCACGCGCAAGGGGCTCACACACCCCTCTTCTTCAAGACCTTCGCCGGGACCCCCCCCACAATGGAGAAATCGGGCACATCCTTAGTCACTACAGCACCTGCCGCGATAACGCAGCCGTCACCGATGGTCACGCCATCAAGGATGACCGCGCCCTCGCCGACCCAGCAGTCCCGCCCTATCCTCACACCCTCACGAGTTGCGCCTTGCAGACGGATGGGAGTGTTCAGGTCCGAGAACACATGATTCTCGGAGTGAATGGCAACATTGGGGCCGAAAATACAATCGTCGCCGATCTCAATCGGTCCGCGCACGGCGATGAAGGCGTTTTGAGCAAAGCCGACGTGGCTGCCGATGCGGACACCGTCGCCAAGCTCGCGTATGACACCAGTGCACTCGATAACCGAACCAGCACCGATCGTCACGTTATCGCCAAACCTTATCCCGTCTTTGGACAGCGCATTGATGTAGGCACCGTCGCCGATGGTAAGGCCTCGCTCGG
>CAZLKG010000199.1:0-2012 GCA_964560045.1 uncultured Slackia sp. | reverse complement strand
GCTAGGCGAGGGCAACGGTGCGCCAGCCACCGTCAGGCGTGGGGACATCTACGCTCGTATAACCGATGTGTGCGGCGTGCGCGAGGGCCTCGGTAATGCCGTAGCCGACCTGTTCGGCTCTGTGTGCGTCGGACCCAACGGTGAGTGGTACACCCGCCTCGAAGAAGCGGCGCAGCAGACCTTCGGTCGGGTAATAGTCGTCCAAGTTTTTGCGAAGAGATGCGGTTGAAAGCTCCACATGCACGCTTGCTGCCCGCGCTGCCTCGGCCATGTGATCCCATAGCGGCTCCATCGCCAGCGTGGGCACGTAGCCTGCAGGCTCCATCAGGCGCGGAAGGTCGGGGTGTGCCATGGAGTCGAAGTGTGCAGGGCTTGCGCACGCCTCACACCAGGCATCGACGTAGCGCTTCCATACACCGTTTGCGCCCCACGCCTCCCACGCACGCATGTCCTTATCCCAGTCAATAGCGTACTCTCCGAGATAGTGAACCGAGCCTAGGATGAACGTGGCATTTCCTCGCACGGCGGCGATGTCAACTTCACAGCCGGGATACCAGTCTGCTTCGAAGCCGTGGACAATCTGCAAGTGGGGAAACATCTCACGCATGCGGGCTATCTCGGCGGCGTATTCGCCGATGCGCATCTCTTCGATTGCGCAGTCCATGAAATCGGGGTGCGCCAAATGATCGGTGCAGGCGATGATATTCAATCCGGCTGTCGTTGCGGCGCGCATGTTGTCTTCAAGGGAGGTTTCGCCGTCGGAAAAAAATGTGTGAGTGTGACAGTCTAGAAGTTCCATGGCGCTCCTTCATGCGTGGTGTGGCTGGTTTTAGATGCGCAAGCCTTCGGACCTTTCGGGCAGGGTCAGGTCATCTTTGCAGGCGGGATTGCAGATGGTATTTCCTTTGAACCCTGCGTTTGATCCCTGCGGGCTGATCTGGGTCTGTCGCCCGGATGCCAAGAATCGCTGTTATTATGCGCTAGGATATCGCGTTTGACTGCGCACAAAGGTGATCTCGCGCGGATTTTGCGTTACCGCCGCTTTTGCCGCTTTTCGCGCTTGGCTACCTGCCGATCTTGCCCTCTGAAGCAGCAAGTCGGCGGTGGTATCATCGCTTTGAAACGGGAAACGATTTATTCGTCAGGGAGGCGAGAGGGCGGCTTTGCACCCTCCTCATCGTCTCTGCCAAGCCGGCGGCTACGATGTTGTTCACGCCGGAGGCGATGATCAGATCTGTTACGGACCCTGGCGGTCATGGGTTCGCGAGGTGCGTCCTTGCGATGGGGGACAGTTGATATAAGACAGTTGATATAAGACAGGAAAGAAGGAACTGTGGTTTTTGAGACGAAGATTCGTGTGCGGTATTCCGAAACCGACAAGATGGGTGTGGTGTATCACGCGAACTATCTGGTGTATTTCGAGGTCGCACGCACTGCCCTTTTGCGCGAGTTGGGATATTCTTATGAAGAGGTGGAAAGACAAGGTTATGTATCGCCAGTGGTGGACCTCCATCTGCACTACGGTACGTCCCTGTGCTTCGGTGACGTGGCGGTAGTTCGCACGCGCATCACCAAGCTCACCCAGACGAAGACGGTGTTCGTCTACGAGGTATACAAAGAGGGTCAGGATTTTGAGGGCGAGAAGCCTTGCGTGACAGGTGAAACCACGCTGGGGCTTGTGGATGGTGCGACATTCAGGCCGGTGAGCATGAAACGTGCCATACCTGAGCTTTTTGCTGCTTACCAGCGTATCCTTGAAAAAGAATAGCGCCTCGGAGGTCTTGTTTTGTCACTGTTCGCTTCGACTGCTGCTCACGCTTTGTCTGTTCCGTTTTCCTTCTCAGTGTAATCACCGGCATGGACGCACTCGTGCATGCGGTGGAGGCGCCTACCGGACGTTCCACCATCACCGAGACGCGCAAGCGTGTTCCGCCGCTGCGTACTCAAACCCAGCGCCTACTCTCCCGTCACAAGCGCCGTCATCCATCGCATCGTGCAAACCGCATTCGATG
>CAZLKG010000198.1:0-2027 GCA_964560045.1 uncultured Slackia sp. | reverse complement strand
TCCACGTTTCCTTTGTGGGATGCGTCTTGTCAAAAAAGAGAATGTTCGTGGTAATAGAAGTGTAAGGCGAAAACACCGAAGGCGGCATCCTTATCACCGTGTGCAGGTTAAACTCCGCAAAAAGCCATCGCTGGCAAGTGCCAACGATGACCTTTTTGCTTTGAAGGAGCGGGCTGTCGCCCGCTGGCGGTCCCTAGCTGGATCAGATGTTTTTCTTGGTGGAGTTGCCCCGGATATCCACTGGGATCAGGCGTTCCACTTCCTCGCCTCTGACGCCCACATAATAGCTGGTCAGATTCGCCGTGGAGCAGGAGTGATTCGGGATGATGAGAACCTTGTCGCCGACTTTCAGATCGGTCTTTCCCTCCACGTGGAACTTGCCCACTTCCTCGGACAGGCTGTACACCGTCAGCTCGGGATGGCCCTTGACCACGCCGAAGCCCTTGATGGATGTGTTGCCGTGTGCACCTTGGTCCAAGCCGAGGCACTTGGCACCGGCGTCGCAGATGTACAGATCCTCACTGGGGTGGGAGATAACAGAGGCCAGTACATACAGGGCGCACTCATCCTCCGTGGCTGTGTTGGTAGACAGCTGGATGACGTCGTTGAAGATATAGTTGCCTGGGTGATAGATTTGGATGTTCTCATCGTCTAGGGTGCCCCAAAAGGTAGGGGTGGAGCCGCTGGAGATGATTTCCAACACATAGCCGGCGTTCCGCAGGGCGTCTGCCGCCAAGGCGATGCTCTTCCGCTCGTCTTCGCAGTACTTGGGGACATCCGCCTCGCAGGTGGCACCGTAGACATGACCGGGATGGGTGGAGATGCCCTTGAACACCAAATTCTGGAACTGTTTCATGGCCTCGGCGAATTCTAGAACTTTCTCTGGCTTGACACCGAACCGGTGCAAGCCGCTGTCCACAATAATGGTATAGTTCACCTTGAGGCCGGACTGAGCGGCAGCGGCGTTGATGGCGCCGGCGGCGTCCAAATCGTCGATACGGATGATGAAATTGCACGTCTGGACTAGCTTGATGACCCGAACGATGGACGTGTCCGTGGCCACGGGATAGGCGTACATCACGTTTTTCGCCCCGTCGGCGGCCATGGCCTCAGCCTCGTCCAAGGTGCCGCACAGGAAGCCGTTGCAACCGTACTCCGTCTGCAGACGAGCCAGCTCCGTGCTCTTGTGGGTTTTGATCATGGGCCAAATCTGTTTGCCGTGAGCGGCGGCGGCGTCACAGCACTTCTTCAGATTGTGCTCCATATAGTCGAGATTCAGCAGAATGGCTGGCGTGTAGATCTCATGAATGTTCATAACCGATGTCCTCCTTTCTTTCCATATCAAATATTTCCTTTCTTTCCATACTAACAGAGATTATAGATCCGCACAGGCAAGATATGCGCAGACAATTATCCGCCAGAAGCTACCGCAATAAAATCAATGCATATTCGCGAACCGCTCCACAGCCTTAGAAAAGCTAGCGATTGTTTGCTCAGGATCGCCGTGCTCAATGCCGTCGCGCACGCAGTGCCTTAGGTGGCCTTCAAGCACAACCTGCCCCGCCCTGTGCAAGGCGGACTTTGCGGCATTAAGCTGCGAAAGAATATCCTCGCAGGGCACGTCTTCTTCTATCATGCGGTCTACAGCTTGAATTTGCCCGACAACCTTTTTTAGCCTGCGGTGCATGGCGTCAACGTCAATGCATTGCTTCATTATGAAAACTCCTTTTGACTTGCGGCGAGCCAGATGGATTTGTCCATGGCGCAAACATGCATTGTGCGGATATCGCCCATCAGTTTCCAGAACATATCCTTGTTTGTGTGATGATACTTAAAGCCGCATTTTTCCTGCACGCGCCTTGAGCGCTCGTTGCCTTCAAAGTAGGCGCACCATATTCGGATAAGCCCCTTGTCTTCAAAGCCGTAGCGCAGTATCTCCGCTAGAGCTTCGCTCATGTAGCCCCTGCCCCAGTAGGGCACGCCTAGCCAAAAGCCAATTTCGCCTTCGCCCTCGCTGAGCTCGACAT
>CAZLKG010000197.1:0-2031 GCA_964560045.1 uncultured Slackia sp. | reverse complement strand
GCGGATGGCGCCGTCCACTCAGGTGGCCGCGCCACCAAAGGGTTCTATCTCGGTGGGATGGTTGTGTGTCTCATTCTTGAACAGGAGAAGCCAGTCCTCATCGTGGCCGTCCACGTCTAGTACAACCTTCACCGTGCAGGCGTTCACCTCCTCAGACTCATCAAGGTTTTTGAGGATGCCTTTGGATTGTAGGTATTTTGCGCCGATGGTGCCCATATCCATCAGAGATATCGGCCTGTCATCCCTGCCCAGTTCACGGCGAATTCCTAAGTACCTACTAAAGGCGGCCTGCACCGCGGGATCGTCTATCCGCACATCGTCAAGGGTGGTGGTAAAGGTGGTGTGGCGACAATGATCCGACCAGTAAGTGTCTGCCACCTTGACCTCGGTAATGGTTGGGTTGCGACCCTCCTTTTTGAAGAAGGACTGAAAAAGCTCGATATCGGCCAGATCCATCGCAAGGCCGCGCTCACCGATAAAGCGGCGCAAACCTTCACGGTCAAGCGTTATAAAACCATCGATAAGCTCCACCGGGTCGGGGTCGAAGACATCAATTGCTAGCGTGTCGCACGGCTTACAGGAAGCCTCACGCGCCTCCACAGGGTTGATGAGATAGCGCTTAATGGCGGTAATATCGGTATCGCTGAGCGCTCCGAAAAGGGCATACACCACGGCACTGCGCACTGCGGGGCGCTCTTTTTGGTTGATAAGTTGCACGCACTCGCTCGCGCTCTCGGCGCGCTGATCGAATTGTCCGGGCAAATATTCCACCGCAAACACCGCCGCCGCGCCTTCTAGGGCGGGAAGCTCAACTGAGACCACATCGGATTGCGGCTCGCTAAATACGGTGGGCACGCAGGCGCGAAGGAGGTCTTCGTCAATGCCTTCGATGTCATAGCGGTTGAACAGCCTTACCCGCACAAGACCGCTCAAGCCGAGGAAATCGCGCAGCTCGTGTAAAAGGCGCTGCGCCTGTCCATCAAAACCCGGCTTTTTCTCAACGAAGATGCGATGAACCATAATGGCCTGCCCTTCTGATGCATCAAGGCGTCCCAACCAAAGAGGTACAAAGACTGTGGGTGAAAAAGGAAACCCCGGGCGTGCGCCCAGGGTCTTAAAAACGTGCAGCAGATCTGCACAACTCATCAAATTCGGGGCTGCACCAACACCCCAGCCCGTGGCTAGATATCGTCAATATCGATGGCGCATTCGTCATGCTTGATGCTCGAAACTTCTTTTTTGAGGCGCACCACCTCTCGTGCGAGCTTGCTCACAGCCGCCTCGAGATACTCCATACGATCAGCGCCTCTGCGCCTGTCCAAACCCAGCGACTTGGCCAACAAGGAATTAACTATCTGAGAGCGAGAGCGTGCCTCCTCTTCAGACAGCTCCTCTATCCGCTCGAATATGTCCATCCTGATACGCACGGACACGAGCTTGGTATCGGGAGCATCGTAACCGCTGTAAGAACCCATCTCTATCTCCTAAGCCTAGGCTATCCGGGTCATTATACATGACCTAAGCGCACCTGCAACGAGACAAATCGAAAGCCCGCTCATCGATGAATCATCGATTATGCAGCGTTGATTGCTACTCGATTACTCATGAGCTCATGAACTGCTTGCCACGTCACCGTAAATGTAGGGGGTGCGCACGTAGGAAAAGCCCGAGGCGCTGCTTATCTGAACACCGCCCGTCGAGCAGTGAACCACCGTTTCCGGGCCATCTTCGTCAACGGTGAGCACAATTCCCACATGGTTGGTCTCGCTTGCCGTGGGATTGTAGTAAAACACCAGATCACCAGGCTGAGCATCCTCCCAGGCCACCGATTTGCTGTAGAGCCACTGACCGGTGGTGCCTGCGCCCACCGTATCATCAGAGCCATACGCATTCAGAAATGCCCAGCTCACGAAACCCGAGCAGTCAAGGCCAAGCGGCAAAGCCGTGCCATACGTTGAGCTGCCGGTGGACGATACCGTGCGCAGCTCGCCCCAGCGATCATCCCAGCCGTAAGCCAGCGACTTTCCACCC
>CAZLKG010000196.1:0-2041 GCA_964560045.1 uncultured Slackia sp. | reverse complement strand
TGTCTGGATTGGCTGCGGAGTGATTGTTATGCCGGGCGTGACGATTGGCGATGGGGCTGTTGTGGGGGCAGGTGCGATAGTGACGAAGGACGTGGAGCCTTACGCCGTCGTGTCGGGAGTGCCCGCAAGGCTCATGAGACATAGGTTTGATAGGGAAACGGTTGATGCGCTCGAATCGCTGAGCTGGTGGGATTGGGATGAAGCAACGCTGAAGTCGCATATTTCTTTTTTTAGATCTCCGCTCAACAACGAAACACTTGATGCATTAATCAAGGAGAATACATGAGAATTCTTGCCGTCATCCCCGCTCGTGCGGGGTCTAAGGGTATCCCCAACAAGAATATTCGCATCGTCGCAGGTAGGCCGCTAGTTTACTATGCCATTAGGAATGCACTCAATTCTAAATTAATCACCGACGTAGTGGTCACTACGGACTCCGACCAGGTGCGCATCGTTGCCGAGCAGATGGGGGCGAAAGTACGTCTGCGCAATCCTGAGCTTTGCACAGACGATGTAACACTTGATGCGGTGGTGTGGGATGCCGCCTTTGGCGAGGGAGTCGATGTCTCTGAGGGTGGATGGGATTGGGTTGTTACCATGCAGCCCACTTCACCTACGCTTTCTGTCGATACGCTTGATGCTGCGATTTGCAAGGCTATTGATGAGGATTTGGAGACACTTGTATCAGTGGTAAACGACCCGCGCCTATCGTGGTCGGACGATGGTGAAGGCGGTGTAGTGCCAAACTATGAATCCCGCGTAAATCGTCAATGGCTACCGGTTGAGTATGCCGAGACCGGAGCGTTTGTGGTTTCTAGGACATCTTGCGTCACCCCTAAGACGCGCTTTGGCAAGCGAAGTGGCGTGTATGAGGTATCGGACGCAGAGGTCATAGACGTGGATAGCTTTGATGACCTACGTGCTGTGGCATCTTATCTTGATGGGGAAAAGGTTGCCATCTACGTAAATGGGAACAACACTCGAGGCGTTGGACATATCTACCGGGTGCTCGAGATTGCCGATGAGTTCTACTCTAAGCCCGATATTTACTACGATTTGAATCAGACCGATCGCGTTGTTTTTGGCGAGACTGCTCATAATCTAATACCCGTGGATGGCATCGCCGAGCTTTTTGAGAGGATAAAAGGCAAGGGCTACACTGTCTTTATCAATGACATTCTTACCACTTCTATCGATTACATGATTGGTTTACGTTCGGTGGTGCCAAGGGCAAAAATCATCAACTTCGAAGATGATGGCGAGGGTGTTTACAAGGCCGATTTAGTATTCAACGCTCTCTACTGCGATGCCGATTTGCCTCAGGTGCACGCAGGTGAGCAGTTCTATATTGCCTCTAAGACATTTATGTTTTATAGGCCAATCGAAGTCAAAGAAAAGGTTGAGCGCGTTTTCCTGTCCTTCGGAGGGGCTGATCCCCAAGACTACACTGACAGGTTGCTTGCGATTGTGACTTCTGATCCGAAATACCGGGCATACCAATTCACTGTTGTCGTAGGGAGAGCTAAGAGGAATATCGCGCGCCTGCTTGAGTATAACTCAGAGCCCAATGTGGGTGTTTTCTACGATGTGGCAAACATGCCCGAGCTTATGAGCGCTTGTGACATTGCGGTGACTTCCCGAGGTCGTACAGGCTACGAACTCGCAATTCTTGGTATTCCCTCGATAGCTATGGCGCAAAACCGACGCGAGGAAAAGCACGGATTTGTTTGCAACGAGAACGGCTTTACCTATCTTGGCCTCAATCCGCCTGACGAGGTAATCAAATCAAATCTCGATATGTATTTGGAGCTTTCCAAGGCAGCGCGCCAACGCTTCCAAGACATGCTTTTGTCACACGATCTGCGTGGTGGCCGCCGTCGCGTCATGGCTCTTATCGATAGCCTGTAAGTCTTAAGAAAGGAATGGGTGTATGAAAACAACCAAGCCTTACCTCATCGCCGAGATGGGTGTTAACTTCTACGATACCGCGAAGGCAGAGAAAATAACTCCCATGGAGGCTGCCAAGCGTTACGTTGACGGT
>CAZLKG010000195.1:0-2078 GCA_964560045.1 uncultured Slackia sp. | reverse complement strand
TCTCAAAAACCGTTGTCTTTGACGTGCGAGTTCGACTCTCGCCTCGGGCACCATCTGCGAGATCTGAAACCCGTCGAGTACGCTTGGCGGGTTTCTTGTTGAAGGGAGTTTTCGTGCCGGTTCAGCAGGTAAATCTGGAAAGCCTCATCGTAGACATCCCTGACTATCCCGAACCGGGTGTCATCTTCAAGGATATTACACCTATTTTATCGAGTGGGGAGGGGCTTACCTCCATGGTTGATCAGCTGGCGGATCATTTTAAGAATGCTGGTGCAACCAAGGTGGTAGGTGCGGAGGCTCGCGGCTTTCTGGTGGGCGCTCCGGTGGCCTACAAGCTGGGCGTGGGATTCGTTCCTGCGCGCAAACCCGGAAAGTTGCCGCGCGCCACGTTGAGCCAGTCATATGAACTGGAATACGGCACCGACGAGCTACAGATTCATGCCGATGCACTCTCCCCAGATGACGTGGTGCTTCTGATCGATGACTTGGTCGCCACAGGGGGCACGGCCATCGCCCAGGCGAAGTTGGTAGAAAAATTCGGTGCGCGTCTTGTTGGTATGGGTTTTTTGATGGAGCTTACCTTCCTCAAACCTCGCGATGCCATCTCTGCCATCACCGATACCGAAGTATTCTCGCTGGTTAAGGTTGTCTAGGACGAAAGATGAGATTATGGCTCCCCTGAGAAGATCCTCAGCGTTTTCTCGCGCCGAATCCGTTGCGTTTTGCGGTTTATCTATCGCCCTGTTTACGGTGAGTGCATGGATAACCGTCCCCTTGGGTCCCGTTCCGTTCACGTTGCAGACCATGGTGCTTGTCTTCGTGGTTCTGCTGTTTCCGCCCCGCGAGGCTCTGATCAGCGTATTCGGCTATATTGCTTTAGGAGCTCTGGGCGCGCCGGTGTTTTCGGGTATGCGTGGAGGAGTAGCAACGCTTCTGGGTTCTACCGGCGGATTCATCATAGGTTTTGGGTTGGGGGCTCTTGCTGCGGTGCTCATGCTTAAGGCATGGAAGGCTCCTCAGATTGCCGCTTCTCCTGACGGGGCGAAAGGGCGCTCTGTTGGTGATAGCCGGGGTTTGCGTATCGCTGGGGCTTTAGGGATGGCGCGCGAGCTTGTGGCGGCGTTCGTGCTGCTCAGCGTGTCATACATATGCGGATGGATCCAGCTCATGGTCGTTGCGGACATGGATCCCTTTTCGGCGTTTTTGGCTGGCATCGCGCCGTTCATCATCCTTGACGTCATCAAGGTTGTTGTGGGCGCATCGCTCGCCCGTGCCATTCGCCATGCGGTTCCTGCGCTCAAAACGAAGCGCGCTTAACGTGCCTTTTGAGCCAATAGATCGGCAACGATGGCTTGTCGCGCTTTTGCCTCGGGTAGCAGGCCCTCGAAAAACACCAACGCCTATGACACTCGTCAGATGGCCGCCCTGTGCTACGATTCATAATCAAAAGTGAAATTTATTTTGACTTTTGATTGGATGCACTATGACGAGAAAGCTCATCGCGAGGGAGAAATACATCGAAGACGCCACGCTGAGCTTTTCTCATCGTAGAGGTACAAGAAATCACGAAGTAGCTCATATAACCCGCCTTTTTTCATACTGTTGATGCCTTACCATACTTTGGTGGTTTACATCAATGTAAACGAACTTAGTAGATCAATGCCAAATTGAGTAAAACGTCGGGTCCGCGTCGGGAATACGTCATCCTATATTATCCAGACGATGATGGTCTGAACGTTTCTAGTCACGTAATACAACCCTGTCTGCGGTTGCTACCATGAAGTCGCCGAACTGCTTTCATTCTCCAGATTGATCAGGTCGCACACGTCTCATTAACTCCATATTAACCCGCATTTCGGGCAAAAAATAGGGCAGAATCGCTTTCACGATCCCGCCCCGCAAACCCGAAGGTTTCTATCTGGGTCCATTATCGGAGATTATTGTCCACTTGTCAAATGGCCTGGTGATAGGCCTTTTTAAAGAGCGATCTTATCGTTTCAACCAAGCCTCAAATACTTTGGAGAGGTAATCGTATGCGGAAACGATAGTCGTGTTTTTGCTATACCAATCAGAGTGCT
>CAZLKG010000194.1:0-2123 GCA_964560045.1 uncultured Slackia sp. | reverse complement strand
ACGTGCTCATGTATGCGATGTTCCCCAATGAGGCACGCACCTTCCTCTCCAAGCATCGCGCTACCGAAAAAGTTGACTTCCTGTTGGAAAGAGAGTCCAGCCAGACCAAGGAGGACGATTACGTGGACATCAATCAGATTCGTGAACTGGTGAAGGTTGCCGAGGAATCCGGTGTAGGCGAGATTACCGTTGAGGAAGAGGGCGTTCGTATCAGTGTGCGCATGCCCAATGCCGCGCCTGCTGTACCTGTTGCCGCCGCCGCACCTGCTGCAGCTGCCGCTGCACCCGCCGCTGTTACACCTGTCCCTGCAGCCGCTCCCGAGAGCGCGGCTTCGAGTCGTCCGGCCAACTGGATTGAGGTTGTCGCCCCCATGGTGGGCACCTTCTACACCTCTCCGGCACCAGGTGAGCCTCCCTTTGTCAAGGAGGGTGATGAGGTTGCCGCCGGTGAGACTTTGTGCATCGTCGAGGCCATGAAGCTCATGAACGAGATTGCCGCACCGCAGATGGGCACCGTACGCGAGGTCTGTCTGGAAGATGCCACCCCGGTGGAGTTCGGCACTCCCATGTTCTATATTGAGCCGCATGGTCAGCCCGATGCGGGCGAGGGGGAATAAGGTGTTCGACAAGATACTGGTGGCCAATCGCGGTGAGGTTGCGCTGCGTGTCATGCGAGCCGCCCGCGAGCTTGGTGTGAGGACGGTCGCTGTCTATTCGGCGGCTGATAAGGACACGCTGCCTGTGCACTACGCCGATGAGGCCGTGTGCATCGGCCCCGCGCCCGTGGGCAAGTCCTATCTCAACATGTCTAACATCATTGCCGCTGCGGTTACTGCCGGATGCCAGGCCGTACACCCTGGTTACGGCTTTTTGGCAGAAAACGCTGATTTTGCCCGCGCCTGCGCCGAGAATAATCTTGTGTTTGTCGGTCCCGGGCCGGAGTGCATTGAGCGCATGGGAAACAAGGCCGCCGCGCGCGAGACCATGGCTGCCTGTGGCGTTCCTACTGTACCCGGCTCGAGGGGCGTGGTATACGCAGCTAAAGATGCCCGCGCTTTTGCTGAGCGGGTTGGTTATCCCGTGCTCATCAAAGCCTCCGCCGGAGGAGGCGGCAAGGGCATGCGCGAGGTGCACAGACCCGAAGACCTAGAGCGAGCCTTCATGGCGGCTCGCGCTGAGGCTCAGGCGGCGTTTGGCAGTGGTGATGTGTACTTGGAAAAGCTCGTGTTGCGCCCGCGCCACGTGGAGATTCAGGTTTTGGCCGATGATTTTGGCAACCAAGTCTCTCTGTGCGAGCGCGACTGTTCCATCCAACGTCGCCACCAGAAGCTGCTCGAAGAGGCCCCCTCACCTGCGCTTGATGCCCAACTGCGTCGAGATATGAGCGTGGCGGCTATCAAGGCTGTACGGGCGGTGGGCTATCGCAATGCGGGCACCGTGGAGTTTCTGCTTGATGAGGCGGGTAAGTTCTATTTCATGGAGATGAATACTCGCGTACAGGTCGAGCATCCCGTGACTGAGCAGATAACCGGGGTCGATATCATCAAAGAGCAGCTGCGCATCGCTTCGGGAGAGCCTATGAGCTGTGTGGGCCAGGTTCCGTTTGCCCCCAACGGCCACGCGATTGAGTTTCGTATCAACGCGGAGGATCCCGATTACGATTTCCGTCCGTGTCCTGGCACTATCACCCGTTTTGACGTGCCGGGCGGCCCGGGCGTGCGTGTGGAAAGCTATATTCGGGCTGGGGATACCATCTCGCCGTTCTACGATTCTATGGGGGCCAAGCTGATTGTGTGGGGTAAAGACCGCGAAGAGGCCATCGCGCGCGGTGCTCGCGCCTTGAGTGAGTTCAAGATCGAAGGCATAGCCACCACGATTCCCTTCCACCAGAAGGTGTTAAGGGAGGAAGTTTTTCGGACGGGTGAGGCTCGTACCGACTTTATTGAGGTCACGCGTCTGTAAGCGATTTTGTCTGTAAGGGATTCCCAGGCTGTTCGTGGACATTCGTGCCACCGTTTTTGAGCCGCTAGACACATGTCGGCACCGCCTATCTGGGGCGGTGCCGTCATATTCAGGGTCGTGACCCTGTACGGCGCGCGAAGCGCGGCGGACAAAAAACCACC
>CAZLKG010000193.1:0-2166 GCA_964560045.1 uncultured Slackia sp. | reverse complement strand
GCCTCGAAGGAATCGCGCGAGCGCCCGGCCGCCAACACTTCGGCACCCGCTGCGGCAAATCGGCGGCATATCGCCGAACCTATAGCACCGTAGCCACCCGTCACAACGACCCGACGCCCTACGAAAACCTCCGCCGGCCTGCAGACAACAATGTTCGGTCTCACCTCGAAGCGACGATCCCCGTGGAAGGCGATGTCGATTACGCTTTTAAGTCTTGTAGTCACACTCATGACTACCTCCCAATCATCTTCTTTATGACGGCCATGCCCTTATCCCCCGCAACAGCTTTCACCGCTTCGCGAACAACCTCCTTAATCGCGCCGGTGGTGTTGCTGACTATGTGGTTCATCGCGTACATCGCTTCGTTCTCGTCAGCAGTGTCAGTAAATACCTCGAACAACATGGGTCGCTCTGTCAGATCAGGCTCGAGAAACCTGTCGAGTGCAACCGGGAGATCCTCTTTCGATGTTGCGCACAGGTACTCAAAGCCGAGATCCTGCGCGTAATGGCGCAACAGATCCGGCGACTTCGCTCCATAGTGCCCTCCTGCCGCAATATAAACATCCGCCTCCTCCCCAAACTGGTGGGCTGGATTCGAATAGATCCTGAACTCGAATCCGTTCCCGTTGTTCACAACCAAGAGCCGCAAATTCGGTCCGACATGTCTGTTGCCTATGGAGTTCATGTCATAGAAGAACGTGAGGTCGCCAACCACTCCGAAGTGAAGTCTTTCCGGGGATGCAAGCGACTCGCCGATAAGCGCCGAAACTTGCCCATCGATACCCATTGCACCGTCGTTGGAATAGCAGTCGACCCCCCTTGGAAATTCGAAGAGATTCCAAGCTCTGGCGGTGTTTGATCCGGCAAGATGAAGGACGCAACCTTCGGGCAGTCGTCCGATAATACACTTCGCAACGAAGACGTTCGAAAATGGCACCTCCGGTGCCTGATCAGCGATGCCTGCACGCTCGGCCTGCCAAGCATGCGCATACTCGGTGTTCTCAACAACACCTTCGCCCGCATAATGACTGAAGAAATCCTCCTCGCGCATGGCAAAGACGTAAGAGAGCATCTGTTCAGGATCGCGCACTTCCCCATCAGGCGACACACGCCACATTTCGCATGACGATGGACTCATCCCCGATGGGTAGCGTGCGACGGATCCGATATACACCACAAGATCGGCATTAAAAAGGGGGCTTCGGTAGCCTTTTGTGTTCAACACGAGCGCATGATTGACGCCAAATTCTCCCTTATAGTTGCTGGCGTGGCTATGGAGGACGACGGCATTGCGTGACCGACAGAACGCCTCGACAGAAGCGAAGAGTTCGTCCGACCATGGCACATGCGCGCCCACAAGAACCGCAATTCTCTTATATCCATCGATGGGAGGCATCTTGTCACCATGCTCAACGCAACGAATCCCCCTCACCTTGGGAAGCAGCTTTACTGAATAATCGGAGCTGTAAGTCGTCTCAAGATTGACGTGGACCGGTCCCCCGCCCCTCCTCCTGAGAGCAATGAGCGCCTTGTTGATGGCGACTCCACAAGCCCACTCTTCTTCAGATGTATTAACGCATCCTGCGTATACGCTCTCAACCGCAATGTCGTTAGCCCTTGCAGACCGGTCTATGACCTGCTGCCTGTAGCTGCCCACCCTTCCAATAGGCTGCGATGATGTGATCGCGAGAACCGGAAGCTTCCGGTAGAACGCCTCGGTGAGGCCGGGATAGTAGTTGCGCGACGCTGTCGACCCCGTACAGCTAAGTGCCACAGGCTCACCGGATTCTGCTGCAAGTCCACACGCAATATAAGCAGCTGACCGCTCGTCGACCGACGAGTACATCTTGAACCAAGGGTCACTCTGCAAGCTCGCCACAAAAGCGGTGTTCGTCGTGCCCGGACTCGCCACCACACGTCGGATGCCGTGGAACTTCATAAGGGCGATCAGGATTTGCGTGTTCTTCTCTGCTGTGTAATGGCTATCCATCGTATCCTCTTCCATTTGTCCAGCTGACCTTTAGCTCACTTCACCAGAGGACCGCTTATTTTCTTCGCTGCCGAACGCGGTCATACACGAAAGTGCGCACCACCTCACGCTCCGAGGGGGATGCTATAAAGCCCCAAAGGAGCGAGGTGTAGAGCAGCGTGAAAACAGTCCCCCAG
>CAZLKG010000192.1:0-2217 GCA_964560045.1 uncultured Slackia sp. | reverse complement strand
AGAGGGGCCCCGATTACCGCATGAGGGGCTTCAACCTCGTGATCAACGGCTGTACCGAGGTCATGCAAAAGGCCGGCCCGGTTGGCAGGAGCCGGATCAAGACCGAGTTCGGAGGCCATGATTGCACAAAGATAGGCTACCTCCAGGGAATGATCGAGTACGTTTTGGCCGAATGAGGTGCGATAGCGAAGGCTCCCAAGGGTGCGCACTAGCTCGGGGTGCAGATCGTGAATCCCTGCGTCGAAGACGGCCTGTTCGCCGGCTTCCTGAATCCGCTGGTTCACCTGTGCTTCAACCTTGACGTACATCTCTTCGATGCGAGCGGGATGGATGCGGCCATCGGCGATAAGGTTTTCCATCGTCACGCGTCCGATCTCACGGCGCACGGGATCAAAGCATGAGACGGTGACACATTCCGGCGTGTCATCGATCAGAAGATTCACCCCGGTGATCTGTTCGAAGGATCGTATGTTGCGTCCTTCGCGGCCTATAATGCGACCCTTGAGATCGTCCGATGGGATATGGATGGTTTTGACAGTTGTTTCAGCCGTATGATCAGCTGCGAGGCGCTGGATGGCAAGGCTTAGTATCTCGCGGGACTTCTTATCGGCCTCAGAGTGGATGCGCTGCTCTGCTTCGCGAATAATGACGGCGCTCTCGCGCGTAACCTCTTCGCGCAGTCCATCTAAAAGCTCTTGCTTAGCCTCAGCAGGCGTCATGCCGGCCACCTGCTCCAAGCGGACATCCACCTCTTTTATGGCCTCCTTGAGGTCACGCTCGCGCCGCTCCACCTGGCCCTGCATGGAGGATAGCTGGTGTTCGCGAGCATCAAGGCTCTCAACGCGACGGTCAAGGGACTCTTCGCGTTGATTGAGACGATTTTCGGCCGCGCGCACCTCGCGTAGACGCTCCTTGGTTTCGGCCTGCGCTTCTTGCTTAAGTTTGAGCGCTTCGTCCTTCGCCTCCACAAGGGATTCGCGACGAACTGTTTCAGCCTGGCGCTCGGCATCGGCAAGAAGCCGGCGTGCCTCTTCTTCAGCGCGCTTGGCGGACGAATTGGAGTGATAGCGGCTTATAACGATGCCGGCAACGGCTCCGACGATGACGCAAACGATACCGACAATGATAATCGTCAGTGATTCAAGCATCGATTTCCCCTCTCTCTTCGTGACCTGACAGTCCATGGTATTCAAAATAAAAAAAGCCGGGCACAACAGCCTGGCATGAGCGAAGCGCACGAATCGATGGCATGCGATATGCGATTGTTTTATCGAAGCGCACCGCAAGATTCCGGCGCGTAAACACTCAAGCGCATCACGATGATACATCTGCTTGTAGGCAAACGCAGCACAGTTCCCAAACTCGCAGTAAAAACCCAGCAGATACACACGAGCACGCCTGAACCCTAACGCTTGAACCTACGCCTGAAACATGGGGTCTAATCTTTTATGCTCGCCGCCGCTGCGCTTACTACTGCGGTTACTTTTCCAATCAAGCCCCACCTCTCGAAACCGGCTTGGAAACTAGCTTATCAGGCACGAAAAAGAAAAAGCGTGTTCAAAGTTCTGTGCTTTTGGTATGCTTCGCCGCAGGCCATGCTCACGAAGACTTCATTCTGCGCACTGTCTTTGTGATGCGGGTTCTATGGATCTTCAGCCTGTGGTGCGGCCGGGCCTTTCTGCATGCCGCGCGGATTTCTGCATATTTATGAAAGGCGGTGCACCGTGCCGTGGGCGTTGTGTTCTGCCGTATCGCCGTTCGGTCTCTTTGGTGCGCCAAAAAACAGAAAGGTATCGAAGCATGGGTGATCAATCCACTGAAAAGGCCGCGCCTGCCCTTTCCGCGACATCCAAAGAACGCCTTGTGCTTGTGGTGTGCGGCCTGATTGGCGCTGGTGTCATCGTCGCGCTTTCTCTCGGCGGCAACCCGAGCAACATGGCCATTTGTGCCGCCTGCTTCATCCGCGACATGGCTGGTGCTCTGAAGCTGCACTCCACCGAAACCGTTCAGTACATGCGCCCCGAGATTATCGGTATCGTGTTGGGAGCCTTGATTATGGCGGCGGTGAAGAAGGAGTTTCGCCCCTCCACCGGCTCCTCTCCGATGACCCGGTTCTTCCTGGGCTTCGCGATGATGATTGGAGCGCTGGTGTTTTTGGGCTGTCCGCTGCGCATGATTCTGCGTATGGGTGCGGGCGACCTCAATGCATGGATCGGT
>CAZLKG010000191.1:0-2229 GCA_964560045.1 uncultured Slackia sp. | reverse complement strand
ATACAAGGGTGCTGAAATAACTACCTACGAGGGCTCATCGACTATCAGGTTTGAGGTAGCCTACGCTTCGATTGTGGTCAGCCTTGCAGTAGACGATGATGCCGCTGATGCTCTGCGAGCCTTGGCGACCAGCTAAACACTGATGCTCTGCGAGCCTTGGCGACCAGCTAAACACTGATGCTCTGCGCGCCTTGGCGGTCGGCTGAACCTTGATACTCAGCCCAACCTTAGTGGTTAGCTAAACCTTAGTGGTCGGCTAAATTTCTGGCATTTGCCATTCTGCAGATCGAGCCTTCGATGTTTTACTGCGAGCGGCACCCGATGCGGCATCCGGTGTTTTGTTACGAGCGGCTGGATAGAACACGAATAGCAGGAGTATTCCTATCACAAGAACGATTGTGACGGCAAGACCGCCTTCAAGCCCAAAGGAGCCGCCGTTGATAAGGTTCATGCTCTCCGTGAGCGTTGAGGAAAGAACCGAGGTTGAGGTTTCGATACCACTTACCTGAATACCGTAAAGATTCCCTTGAACGAGGTTCCACACTGAGTGGAATGCGGCAACACCCCAAATGCTTCCGCTTTTAACGAAGTAGAGGGATGCAAAGATCCCGAATAGGGTTAGGTTTACTATGGCCAGAACGGATATGCCATCGTTGAGTAGGTGGAGTGCAGCAAAAGCGACTGAGTTGACTACTACAGCTGTCCACATGGCGTGGCGGCGTGCGAAGGACACCATGAAATACCCACGCAAGAGAACTTCCTCGGCCATCCCTTGGATCAAAAAGCCAGCAACGAATAACAGGAACGTTCCCACTGCAAGAGTCTCCGAGAAGCCATTGAACTGTAGCGCACCGGTGAGAAAGCAGATGTGAACTGCTGCAGAAAACATTACAAAGCCGAAGGCAAGACCCTTAAGGTATTCCTTCCCGCTGTTCTTCTTTACGAATCCTAGTGTCCTCATACTTCTTTTTTGTATGAGCTTGCAGAAAAGAAGCGGAATCAGGATCATGGATAGGGTGGTGAAAAGGCCAGCTATGATCACCGTGTCCGAATTTTCTATGAGACTCATGAGGTTGTCGAAGTCGACTGAAATCTCGAGCCCGCCCTCAACTTGGGTGATAGCTAACTCCCGATTTGCAAGCAGCTCGGGCAACATAAACGGAATTATGAGGATTGCCTCACCAAGCGTAGTTACCAAGAAGAGGAACGCAAATAGAAGGATTTCTCCAAGCGCGTTCATTCCTTTCTTTGCCTGCGCTGCCTCTTCTACTGCGGCAGGTTTGTCCAAGGCCAATCTCATAACAAGACTCCCATCATTACCCTGTTTTTAAGCTATCTTACTGGTTTCACGAGACACTGCGCAAACTGGTATTACAAGACACTGCATCTACTGGTATCACGAGATACCGTGACCTAGTGTGGGTGTCAGAGAAATGGCAGATGCCTGTAAGAGAGATGTAAAAGTAGGCAACTGTACCTTCCGCATGTACCGTGTGCTGCGCGATGACGTGTTCACGCGCATCCCTTGGTTGGTATGAGTGTTTAACATGGTCGTTTTGGCGTGAGTGCGCACCTGCCCTATATGTGTTTATTTTGTGAAGATAGATGTAACAGAGACTTCCTATTCTTCTAAACAATAGCTTTTAGCAGCACAAACGGTATTCCTTTTTATAAAGACAAGTAAGTACAAACATCCTAAGCAAACTAACAATAAATTGATTTATCTTGTCCAAATACTAAATTAGTATTAGAATCACATGCGAAAAGAGAATGACTCACAACACCCATAAGGTACAAAGGGAAGGAGTGTGATGGAGTCAAAACTCACTAAGTTTCTGTTCGACCTTGCAATTGAGCACTACAAGCTCCAAAACCTTCACTGGTATGTTCGTAGACCTCTGCTTTAGAACCATATCGCTTTTGCAAGCGTGCACAAAACAAACGACACCGTGTGAAGAAGTACATAGAAGAAGAAAAAAAAGGGGGGGGGCACTATGTCTCAACGTAAAGCATTGTTAGGATTGTTCGCATCTGTTGTATTTGTTGCGGCCGCTTTTGCGCTCGCATGTTCCTTTCCCACCAAGGCTTTGGCTGAGGAAAGCACGAGTACGACAACTTCTGGCAGCGTAAATGTTTCAACATATGAGGCCGCGTGGCTCAATGATGACGGAACCTACAACTTGGAACTTTCTATTTCCGGCACCCAGGCAACAGAGACCACTCAGAACC
>CAZLKG010000190.1:0-2264 GCA_964560045.1 uncultured Slackia sp. | reverse complement strand
ATGATTCGATTGGCATTGGGCGTGTGGCCTCTGACATAGAAGAACCGGGACATAGAAGAACCGGAAATACCAAGGATCGTCCGTCTGTGCTACGATGGAATCGCATTGCATATCCATATGCTGAAGTGGTAGGAGGCTTTCGTGGCTCTATTGCAAACCACAATCGATGATGACATCAAAAAGCGTGCCGATGAGGTGTTCGCTCGGAGCGGCCTTACGACTGCCATGGCGGTTCGTGTGATGGTGACCCAGGTTGCAAACACCGGTCTAAGTCCCTTCGATGGGCTGTTTTTGGGCCGTGGTGGGCAGGTGTACTCAGAGGAGGTGCGGGTAGCCATGATCCGTGAAGAGGCTAAAGAGTTCGGGCTGATACCGGACGATTCCCTTGACGATCCTAGCGAGATTCCCGCCGATATTCTTGAGGATTGGGGCCTCGACGCGGCAGAGGTAGGCCAATGAGTCTGTCGTATACCGTAAAGGCAGGTCGCGACTTTTGGCGCACCCTCGATCCATTCAGACGCAAATACAGCAGATCTCAGTTCATCGAGATCGTGAGAATCGTCAAGGACTGCATTCGCGAGCTGCAAGAGCACGGAGAGGTAACTGAGAGCGGCTGGGCGGCTCATATACTCGAACGACCGCCATTCAACGATGGGCTGCACTACGAGTTTCATATTTTTGATGACGATGTGCTGGTCGTGTACTTCAAACGTGAGCGTAAGCGAGTAATCCGCATGGTCGGTGTCTACGATCATCGTTCCATACCTTCGGCATAGCCACCCTTCTGTTGGGATGTGTCTTAGCTCAAATAATTTGTGATGATTACCTCGGTTCCCTTCCGCTTGGAAGCATCCGAGTTGATGGCACGCGCTACCTCTATAACGTCGATGCGATATCCGCCATAAAGGCTTCTGATGAGCGGTGTATCGTGATTCGTAAGCATGAGAAGGCACCCGCGTGAGTCAAGCTCACGAAAAAGAGAAGCAAGACGGCGGTGATCCTTTTCCAAGAATCCCTCTTTGGTGTACGCCTCAAAGCTCGTGTCGTTGAGTGGTGCATATGGACTATCGAAGAATACGAAATCGCCTTCGCGAGCATCTTTCACTGCATCAGAAAAGTCCCCACATAAGACACGGGCACATCCAAGCGCCTCTGAAACAGCTTTAGTGTTTGCAGGGTCAAACGAGGCTCTAAGCGAGTTATTGTAGGGAACGTTAAAAGCACCATTTGCGTTCACGCGATAAAGGCCATTGAAGCAGTGCTTGTTGATGAAAACCATGAGCGCGGCTGTCTCGGTGGTGTAAGAATTAGTAGCGAGCAGCGCGTTATAACGCTCCCTCATGGCGTAGTAGTATGCCTTCGCCTCGGTCTTGCCATGAGGGATAGCTTTGTCTATCTCGGAAAGCATCTGTACGTAGTCATTGTGGTTATCGCGCACGCACTCGTAGAGGTTCACAAGCGCGCGGTTGAGGTCGTTAATAGTTGCGTTTTTCGGTTGCAGATGGAAGAAGAGTGCACCACCCCCAAAGAATGGCTCGAAATAGTGCCCATACTTGCTTGGCATCCTGTCATCAATGCGGTCAAGCAACTGTCGTTTTCCCCCTGCCCACTTGATAAGTGGCATTGGAATCTCGGCGGCTTGCATACATCAGCTCGTTTCATCCAAATAGAATCCTCGACTCAATAATACCAAGTCGATCGGACATGATGTCTTAGAGGGAGCTAAGTGCAAGTTAAGGAAACACCGATCAAAGCAGTCTGATTGTACAGTCTCTTCGACTGTCCGTGGCAAATCAGCCGATATGGACAGTTGCATTTGATCAGAGGGGGGGGGTGCGTTAGCGCACCCTAAATCACCGTCTTTTATTGACTGGATGTCATCTGCCCTTGCACTCTTGAGCCTTTGTAAGATTGAGCGCAACGGTTATTACCCGGTTTTGCAGGAACAAATGCAAGCGTTGCGTTAAGTCATTCAGTGTTGCGGTTGCATTTACAACCGGATGAACTTGTGCGGGAACTAAAAAAGGCACGAGAAGTGTTCATGGTTCTTATCAACGGAAAACATGTAGAACACCAAAACGATAGGGTGGAAAATTAGGGAGATTTGCGGCGGCTCACGTCGAGTCGTATGTCGCCCGCGTATCGGCAAAAATGTTAGTAAAAAAATAGCAATTCGAGGATTATTTGAGGATAGAAGTGGTATCATGTTCGTATGCTTCTGTGGGGCTGCATCGAGCGTTCAGGCACAGCCGAGCCGAATCTGG
>CAZLKG010000189.1:0-2294 GCA_964560045.1 uncultured Slackia sp. | reverse complement strand
CGAACTGCATGGTGTAGCTCGCACGCCCCTGGGTGCCGGAACGAAGGTCGGTAGCATAGCCAAACATCTGGCTCAACGGGATCTTAGCGCTGATAACGGCTGCATTGCCGCGCTTCTCCTGGCCCTGGATAAGGCCGCGACGACTGGGGATGTCGCCCATGACAAAGCCCATGTATTCCTCGGGGGTCTCCACCTCAACAGCCATCATCGGCTCAAGGATGACCGGATCGGACTTGCGCAGGGCGTCTTTGATGGCCATGGAACCAGCAACCTTGAAGGCTGCCTCAGATGAGTCAACCTCGTGATAGGATCCGTCTATCAGCTCGACGCGCACGTCCTCAACAGGGTAGCCCGCCAACACACCGGAGTTTAAGGCCTCCTGGATACCTTTGTCGATGGCAGGGATGTACTCTTTGGGGACAACGCCTCCTACGATCTTGCTCTCAAATTCATACCCCTCGCCGGGTTCTTGGAGATACATATTGATGATCGCATGACCATATTGGCCGCGACCGCCAGACTGGCGGACAAATTTGCCCTCGGCGCTTAAAACCTCATGACCCGGACGCTCGCGATAGGCAACCTGAGGCTTGCCTACGTTGGCCTCAACCTTAAACTCACGCAAAAGGCGATCGATGATGATCTCCAGATGAAGCTCACCCATACCGGCAATGATGGTCTGACCGGTTTCATGGTTGGTGGACACGCGGAAGGTGGGATCTTCCTCAGCCAGTTTCTGCAGGGCAACCATCATCTTGTCCTGCTCGGCTTTGGTCTTGGGCTCCACGGCGATGTCGATAACCGGATCGGCAAACTCCATGGACTCTAAGATAATGGGATGGGCTTCATCGCACAAGGAATCGCCGGTGATGGCATCTTTCAGACCCACGACGGCAACGATGTCACCAGCGGAACAGCGCTCAACATCGACGCGTTGGTTGGCGTGCATCTGCAGCAGACGACCAATACGCTCTTTTTTGCCTTTCGTGGCATTGAGCACATAGGATCCTGCATCGAGAGTGCCGGAATATATGCGCAGGTAGGTCAGCTTGCCCACAAATGGATCGGTCATGATCTTGAAGGCCAAAGCGGAAAATGGCGCTTTGGGATCACTCGGGCGTTCGTCTTCCTCATCCGTTTTGGGATCCACGCCCTGGATGGGGCGCACGTCTACCGGAGAGGGCATGTAGTCAACCACGGCATCAAGCAGCTCCTGCACGCCCTTGTTCTTGTAGGCAGAACCCACAAAGACAGGGTTGACCTTACAGGCGATGACGCCCTTGCGCAGAGCGGCTCTGAGTTCTTCGGCGGAAAACTCCTCATCCATAAGAACTTTTTCCATGAGCTCATCGTCGCAATCAGCGGCAGCATCCACGAGCTCTTGGCGATACTTCTCGGCCTCAGCCATAAACTCGGCAGGGATGGCATCCATGGGTTCAGGGTAGGTCATACCCTTTTCGTCGGCCTTAAAGTCCCATGCGGTCATGGTGACCAGATCGACGACGCCCCAGAAACCATCCTCGGCTCCCATCGGAATCTGGGCGGCGACAGCATTGGCACCTAGACGATCGCGCATGGTCTGGATGGCGTGGAAGAAGTCGGCCCCCACACGATCATACTTGTTAATGAACGCGATGCGGGGAACACTGTAGCGCTCGGCCTGACGCCACACGGTCTCGGACTGGGGCTGCACGCCAGCAACGGCGTCAAACACGGCCACGGCACCGTCAAGTACGCGTAGGGAGCGCTCCACCTCGGCGGTGAAATCCACATGGCCGGGAGTGTCGATGATTTGGAAGCGATACGACTTGCCGTCGGAGCCACCGCCGGGATATTTCCAGTAGCACGTGGTGGCAGCGGAGGTGATGGTCACGCCGCGCTCCTGCTCCTGAACCATCCAGTCCATGGTGGCAGCACCCTCGTGCACCTCTCCGATTTTGTGGGTCTTGCCGGTGTAGTAAAGAATACGCTCGGTTGTCGTAGTCTTGCCCGCATCAATGTGGGCCATGATGCCGATGTTGCGGGTATCCTGCAAGGAGATCTTGGGGTTAGACATCGCTTGTCCTTCTTACCAACGGTAGTGCGAGAACGCACGGTTGGACTCAGCCATCTTGTACAAATCCTCGCGACGCTTCACCGAGGCCCCGGTGTTCTCGGATGCGTCCAGGATTTCTGCAGCAAGACGCTGGATCATAGAGTGCTCCTTGCGTTTGCGAGAGAAATCCACGATCCAACGAATGGCGAGCGTGGTGGCACGACGGGGGTTGACTTCCATCGGAACCTGATAGGTAGCG
>CAZLKG010000188.1:2056-2308 GCA_964560045.1 uncultured Slackia sp. | reverse complement strand
GACCCCCCTTGCTGTCCAGGACGCATCGCGCGCCAGGTTCCTTGATGTTCAGGTGTCGGGAACCTGCGCTTCCAAAGACGATACTCCTGCAAGAAAAAGCCCGTCAACCCAAAGCGGAAGCCCGGTGATGACGATTTGAAGCGTTTCATTCCCTATGCGCGATCATCTAATTCCGATTTGTCATGTAAGGGTGAAATCCATTGACAAACCTTGTGCCGCGAAGCCACACTGAACAGCCCGGCGCGTTTTCGG
>CAZLKG010000188.1:0-2046 GCA_964560045.1 uncultured Slackia sp. | reverse complement strand
GGTTGCTTTGTGGGCGTTTCGGCAGTGGGAGGTAGTCGATGCTGATCAGGCCTTCGTTAGTACTGCAAGTAAAATTGCAGCCTGAAGTATATTCCGATGCCGTTGCAGAAGAGATAAGGCGCAGCTTCATCTATCTTGCTCAGTCGCTGGTGAGCCAGGCTTCACCCGAGGAGGCCGCCGAGGGTAATGTGATGAGGCTGAGCATCAGGCTTATGAAGCCTTATTGGGACACTCATGATCCCAAATCATGTGAGCTTTGGGACAAGGTCATGCGCCGTTGGCTGCGCAATGTAGTACGCAATATGTCAGTGGCCATGCATAACTACAATACCGTTGATCATCCCGAAGGGTGCGGTGCTCTTCATTACGAATGGGTGGATTTTGACTTCGGCCGCAACGCGCTGATCAGAGTGAAGACCGACGGGGAGAATCGGATTGCCCAAGAGGTGCCCCGCATGATCGAGAAGATCCGCCTCCTCATGAACGATCGGGCCTTTGGCGACAAAGACATCGCCATGATCCGGGTACCTTCTCGGGTAAGCTACGAGATGCAGAAGCAGGCGGCCTTGGAGCTCGATCGGAAACACAACACTCTACCCGATGATGATCCATCCTCAGGTAGGGGGTCTGCACCTGAGACACAAGAACTCACTGTCTCCGAGGTGGCACAGTCTGAGGCGAGTATCACTCCTTTTTCCATCGATTTTCGCACATGGGGGATAGAGTACGCAGACGGAGCAATCAGGGAGTTCGATTCCACTGAAGAATGAGTCTTCGGATCTTACCTAAGACCCGCCGAGACCAAGGGTTCCTGAGATAATCCGAACCATAATTTGAATTACCTTTCATTCCTTGAAGATGGGAATTGTGCGGTTCCTTTGCATAATCTGAGGAGCTTTTGTTCTTGTGTCATTCCTTATAGGAATCAAAAATGCCCATTCGGAATCATTCCCGCATTTTGCGGCTTTCTTTAGAAATTCCTTATGCCACACCACCTGCCTATGCTGAGCGTGGGGGTGTTTCGCCCGCATGCGTGCGGCAGCAAGTCGTTGCGATAGACCGCACCAGAAGGGGGAGGCATTCAGGCGAAACTACTGAGGAAGGAAAAGGAGGAGGAGATGGGCAAGCTGAACATGACGCGGCGCGCCTTCGTCAAGACTGCGGCTGTGTCTGCTGCAGGCGCGGCGATTCTTGGCGCGGGCGCTCCTGCGAGCGCGCTCACCGAGGATGAGGATGCCGCTGCTGCAGAATCCACCGTTACTCGGGTTCGCTCTTGCTGCCGAGGTTGCGGCAAAGTGGAGTGCGGTGTTTGGGTGTATGTCCAAGACGGCAAGGTCATTCGCACCGAAGGCGATGAAGACTGCTATCTGACCATGGGCAACCATTGCGCCAAAGGGCAGGCATCTATCCAGGCCGCATATCATCCTGACCGTATTAAGTATCCGATGAAACGCACCAATCCCAAAGGCGATGACGACCCCGGTTGGGTGCGCATTACCTGGGAAGAGGCGTATCAGACCATCGCGGACAACATCCTCGAGATCACCGAGAAGTATGGCCGCGAATCCACCTTTGCGTGGTGCGGCACGGGCCGTCAATGGTCCATGCAGTCTGATGCCGGCATGGCGCTGCTTTTGTTCGGCACCCCAAACATTGTGGCGGCGTACCAGGTCTGCAAGGGTCCTCGGCATTTCGCATCGCGCATCGATAACGTGCAGGCGTATTCATGGTCTGAGGTGATCAACCATTCGACGAAGTTCGTCCAGTGGGCCACCGATCAGTCCATGTCCAACTATGACGATGCCTGCCGTACCGTGGTGGACGTGGCGCGCTGCGCTGATGCCTTCATCAGTGTTGATCCGCGTCAGACCAATTTGGGCCGCACCGCCAAGTATTGGCTGCCCATTCGCCCCGGCACCGACAGCGCCCTGGCTTTGGGTTGGTGCCACATCATTCTAGAGAACGATTTGTGTGACTGGCAGTTCTTGAAACGCTGGTCCAATGCGCCCTTTATCGTGGTGCCTGATATGGATCCAACGGGCTATA
>CAZLKG010000187.1:0-2370 GCA_964560045.1 uncultured Slackia sp. | reverse complement strand
AAGCCATCATGCGTTATTCATTATTTTGAAGTCTCGATGCCCTCATGAGAAAGGTATGATTCAGCTAAATCGAGCAATTCCTGACGTGAATGAACAGCTGTTTTCTCATAAATATGTCTTAAATGCGTCTTGGCAGTTCCCGAAGATATGACCAATTCATCCTGAATGTACGGCAGGCTTCTGCCTTTCAAAAGCAATGAGGCTATTTCCGTCTCTCGTGGTGTCAGTCCGTAGGCTTTTGCCAGCAAATCGGCACGCTTCTCCGGCGAAACACCAAACTGGACGTCGGCAGAACTGTCGGAATCTTTGGAGTGAATACCCGCTTCAAAAGGAATAAAAATGACGAGGGCCACAGTCGCTAGCACCATCAAGCACACAATGAGTAACGACTCCAAGCTAAACTGGGTAAGTGCTTCCTGCAAAGCAACATCGCAAAAAACGCGCGCTAGATATTGAGCAAAGAGCATTATGCCTACGAGCAGTGCAACGCTCTGCGCAATGGGAATCTCCAGCTTTCTTCTTACCAAAATCACAGACGAAAACATTAGCATCTGGAAGAACGCCGTTCCTACATCCGCTATAACACCCGAAACTCCAAAAGGCAGAGGCTTCGCCAATGCAACCGCTGACACCCCCAGAAGAATTATCACGAGCAGACCACGGCCTATCTGCATGTCCAAAAGGCTTTTCTTTTTCAGACAAGACCCCAAAAAGAATCGCTTGAGACCGCAGAGACGTCTACCTTGACAACCTTATTAGTAGGATGAACAACGGGATGATCAAGGTTGTCACGGGCATCAGGTGGTGTGGGAAGACCTATCTACTGTTCAACCTTTTCGGCAACTATCTCCGAAACGAACTCCATGTCGATAATGGTTACGTTATTGAGATCGCGCCGTTCGGAATCGCCCGTTTCAGATTTACACCACCATTTACACCGCCGCGCTTTGTTGCACTTTACCCAAGTTATGTGACTCGCATATTATGCGGTCAGCGTCGCTGCCGGAATAACGAACACCCCGTCACTTCTGCGATAGGCAAGCGAACCCTTCCCTACGATAACGGCAAGAAAGAGAGGTTCGGGGCTTTGTGCTGCAGGGTTTTCTGTCACTTTCTTGCGCAGATGCAACAGGTTTTTGGCCGCCTCATCCGCCTTCGTGTCTGAGAGTTTTACCTCTATTCCTGCCCAGCCTGTAGGAGTTTCCACGATTACGTCAACTTCAAGTCCCTTGTCATCACGGTAGTACGAAAGGGAGTTGCCCATTTCGGGATAGGTTGAGAGGAACACGCGAAGGTCGCGCAGAACGAGCGTCTCAAACAGCAGGCCGAGGGTCTGCATATCTTTTAAGAGGCGTTCAGGGGTCGTATTCAGAAGCACTACCGCAAGAGACGGATCAATAAAATGCCGTTTCGGCTTTACACGAACGCGTGATTTTGCGCGCATCGGTGGTTCCCAACCGCACAGTTCCTCCACGATGTAGAGACGGTTGAAGAGATCGAGATATGCTGTGATAGTGTCTGTGGAGATGCTACGTGTACCCCCGAGCGATAGGTCTTTCAGAAGTGTTTTGTAGGTGATTGCCTGACCTTCGTTCATGGCAAGTGCGCGGAGGATAGCAAACGCAGTTTCGGGAGAGCGACCTTCTTCGATTACATTCACATCAAGAATCGCCTGAATGTATTGCGTGGCGGTGTTAAAGGCAGCTTTATCGCTGAGTCCTAGGTTGGCGGGCCATCCGCCTCGGCAACACCAACACGTAACATCTTCGATACTGGTATCTCTTCGGGCTGGTTGGAAATCCTCTTGATCAAGAAGGGCTCGCAGGCTTACCGCACCCGTTGAGTCTCCCGATTCGACAAGTGACATGGGATGCATCATAAGGCGTGCAATACGCCCGGCGCCAGAGTGTCGAACGCGCTCGCGATCGCGCTTTTTCAATCCCGTTGATCCGGTGAGCAAAAGAAGACCGCGTTTGCCCTGAGCATCATCGACGAAACGCCGTGCTGCATCCCAGACCTCGGGCACCTCTTGCCATTCGTCGACTAGGTGGGGGGTATCTCCAAGTAAAGCGAGCGTTGGATCCATAAGGGCTACTTCTCGCTCTGTTGGTCGGTCAAGTTCAGTAACGCTTGCGCTTCGAGAAAGTGCAGTCCAGGTCTTGCCGCACCATTTGGCTCCGGTGATCTCAACGCAACCGAAGGCTTTCATGAGGCTGTCAAGCTGCTCTTCGATGAGCCGAGGTCGATATCCCTGTGGTGTGAGCCGTGTTCCTTCAGGAGCGCTTTTTGTATTCATGTGGTTTCCCTTCCAAAAACACGAGCTGTTGAACTGGTGATTCAGTATTTTATACCTTTTGTAATCCACATTTT
>CAZLKG010000186.1:0-2392 GCA_964560045.1 uncultured Slackia sp. | reverse complement strand
CATGCCCACCAGGTCATCGGCCACATTGGCATCTTGCAGCGGCGTGGTTAGCATCGCCTCAGCAAGATAGTCCTCAGATGAGCCTAGCGCCACCGCCTCTCCAAGAGATGCACCGTCTGAGGCAAGCGCCACTATACGCAGCACATCCGTGGCTTCTTCGCGCTCGCTTGTGTAGCTCTCCCCTAACAGCAGCGCTCTCTGTATATCGCGCTCATCGCGGGAAACTTGGCTACCATAGCCCACCAATACCCCGTCTCCCACCTCTACAAAGGCTTCGGGCCACAGCGAGGCATCCCCCGCATCAACAAAGGATATGCTCGATGGATCGGACAGATCGGCCACAGACAGCGCGTACTCATCTCGGCCGCTTACAAGGTACGCGCACCCCTCTGCGAACAGAACTGATCCTAGGGTTTCTCCCGAACGATCGATTTCTGCCTGTCCGATCAGTTGTAGATCCTCATCAAGCGCCTGCAAAATCCAACTGCCCGAAACCACATGATCATCCACGGCTAAATTGGATCGAACCAGGCGGAAAAACGTCCCCTCGTAGGCATACGACAGGGAGGAAAGCATACCTTGGACGCCACCCTCCACGCGCTCCATCCCTACCACGCCTGAGAGCGCCGCACCTTCCAGCGGCACGCGCATGATAAAGGTGGAGGTGCCAAAAGTCTCCGCCTCTTCATCGGCGTACGAGCTTGCCCATTGTAGGTAGACCACATCCGCACCCACGGTGACTGCTGGCGCTTCCAATTCGTCGGAATACACGGCAAAGGCGGATGCTACCGACTGGTTTTTCAGATCGAAGGTCACCACTACCGTGGCTATGGCTCCGGTTCCATCAGCAGGCAGATACACACGATCCGCCGCGACCGGCGTCAGCGCACCATCCTGATACACGGCCGGAACATAGCTCACTGCGTCGTTGCGGCGCAGCTCCAGGCGATCGGCAACCTCTTGGCGCGTAGGAAACGCAGATGAAGTTGTATCATCGGTGTCGTCCGTGTCAGTATCGGAGTCTTCTGTACCGGTATCGTCTGTGGTCTCTGTGTCGGCATCGTCTGTGGCCTCGGCCTCGGCATCAACATCAGCCTCAGTCTCAGCGCTATCTGTGGCTTCGGTGTCGGTATCGGCATTGTCTGTAGCGTCAGCCTTCGCATCGTCTGCAGTATCGGCATCATCCTCGGCGTCCTCATCACCATCCACCACCTGCCACGAACCTGCCACGCTCGAGACAGCAGGAACCGCGCTACGCGAAGCCACCACCGTCAACACGCCATCGCTCTCATCAAAACCGAGCAGCGTTCCGGTCACACCCAGTGCCGAAAGGTACTCAGGCTCGCCCGGATCGGATACATCAAAGAAGGCAACTACCACACGCGGGGCAGCATAGGCAGAAAGCGCATAGTCGGGCGCTTTAAGGTTCCAAGCGGAATCCTCGGCCAAAGATCCCACCACCGCAAGCGTTTCACCTTCCAGGTAAATGGCGCTTGTGCTCTCCCAGCGCTCCAACTCATCATAAGCATTCATGCTCACCTGCGCTATGCGCTGTGAGGAAGAACCATCAGCGTACAGCACGCTTAAAGTTCCCTCTGCCGCCACATAGATATACCCGGATTCGTCCTCCACCGTCGCGATATCGCTCAACGCTGCCGTCGACAGGGCGTTTTGGGGTGTCACAAGAATCGAGAGATCCCATGAGGAACCAAATTCTATCAGTAGTTCCTCTTCGGTAAGCGAACCTTCGGCAGCCACCTCACTCGCAAATTCTTCGAACGCTAACGAGGCTGCCTGCTGCATATCTGAGGGGTTCTCGTTACCGGAAACCAGTGCGCCCGCATCCTCATCAAGACTAGCCCGCACGGCCTGATAAATCTCATCATATGACGCGGCCAGCACATATTCCTCGTTCGAGGAAGCGTTCGCGGCGCTTTTGTCCTGTGCCAGAGGATCCCCATCCGCACATCCGGCAAGCCCTACCACGCAGAGCGAAAACGCCAACGCGAACGCAATCACAAAGGCACGCCCAAAACGTCCGGAGTGGCCTGCGCGCTTTTCCTTGCTCCTTTTGTCGCCTGTTCTGCCGACGCGCCCCCGAACAGCTTTTTCCCATAGCGCTTTCATCTTCATGCCTCCAAAAACGTCGAGTTCGCCAAAAGCCCGCGCGCCGCATCCTCATCGAGGTCATAGTGCCAAAACAGCCGGTAGAACTCCTGAGTCTCTTCCACTATGTCAAAGTCGTACAAACCGGGGTAAAGGAGGTTTCCTAGCCAGAGCAACCCCAGCACCGTCTGCACCGAAGGCGGCTTGTCCATCCACTCATAGGGCTCACCCGGCACCTCATACACGCGCCGGTTCTGCACCGCAGGAATGCTTGCCCAGGTGGGAT
>CAZLKG010000185.1:0-2412 GCA_964560045.1 uncultured Slackia sp. | reverse complement strand
GCTCACCGCAGCCGTCAGAGCCGAGCTCAAGTCGAACCTCCAGATCGCCGTGGATGTCAAGGTCGTCGAGCCCAAGTCGATCATCCGCGGCGAGGGCAAGGCCAAGCGTGTCATCGATCTCAGGAAAGATGGTGAGTAGACATGATCAATCAGCTCGCGGTGTTCTTGGAGAACGACAAGGGGCGCCTCGCATCGCTTTGCAGGACGCTCGGCGATGCGGGGATCAACATGACGACGATGATGATCGCCGACACCTCCGAATACGGAATTGCCAGGATCGTTTGCGACACCCCTGAGAAGGCCCGCGACATCCTGGAGGAGAAGGGCTTTCGCGCCTCGGTGGTCGAGGTCGCCGCAGTGCGCATCGCCGATGAACCCGGAGGGCTCGCCCAGCTCATGGCGGGATTCGATAAGAAGGACATCAACGTCGAGTACGCTTACTGCTTCGCCACCGGCGACGGCCGGGCCACGGTGGTCATCAAGGTCAATCCGGCCGAGAACGCCAGGGCCGCAGTTGAGGCTGCGGGATTCTCCTGCATTCCTCCAGAGGAGCTCTACAAGGTCTGACGAATATTCTCTAGGGAAACACTGATTAATATCTTTTGTCCGGATCCGGCGCGTGGCGCAGCCCATGCGCGTGAAGGAGAGGAAGGCGCAGTGGATTGCGCCGACGAGGATGGCCGCCGTCCGTTCGGGAAGGCGGCCATCTACTAGATGGTCCACCTCATCGGTTCGAGTCCCTTATGGGTAATGTTAAGTCCCAACTGGCTACATTATTACGCCACGAAAGCAAGGAAGATAAAATTACATTCTAAGCAATTCTCAGAAGGAAAGAATGCCTCATTGTGTGGGTGGGGAGGTCGATGAGGATGTTTGACGTGGGCGAAGTGGTGCTCGTGCGCTATCGAGGCGTATTAGAGGATGGGACTGAGTTTGTGCGAAGCGGATTCGATGATGAACCTACGAAATTGATCATCGGCTCGCATCAGATGCTCACGGCTTTCGAAAACGCGGTGGCGCAAATGAATGTGGGAGAACATCGGGTTATCCATATTCCTGCAAACCAAGCGTATGGAGCCTATGATGACTCCCTTGTTTTTAGAATTCCGCACGATCTTCTTCCGAAAGATACCCCAATTTCAAAGGAGGGGATCGTCTTTATAACCACTCCTCTCGGAAAGGTGCCTGCCCGCATTTCGTCTATGGACTCTACAACGGTTGTCGTTGATGCCAACCATGAACTTGCTGGGCATGATCTAGATTTCGAAGTCGAGGTGCTGGGAGCGGTTCGTGAATCCGCCATTGAGCGCGAGCTTCATCCGGTGGAATGCGGTTGTGGTTGCAATAGGCTGAAGGAATCTCTACTTCGCTGATCGGTTACCGTCATTGCATG
The DNA here is from genome assembly GCA_964560045.1 of uncultured Slackia sp. Taxonomy (GTDB): domain Bacteria; phylum Actinomycetota; class Coriobacteriia; order Coriobacteriales; family Eggerthellaceae; genus Slackia. The sequence continues at coordinate 1,019 of CAZLKG010000185.1, read as the reverse complement.
CTTGGATTCGGCGAAGGGTTGCGTGATGAGCAAAACAGGCGAGCATTTTAAAGAAATCCCCGTAAAGTCCATCCGCTCTTTGCATTCATTGCTTGGCATGGATGGTTTGATTTACCACGAAATTGAGACGAATCTATGGGCGGTGAGCTCAGAGCTTGAATGCACGGTGGTATATCTAGGGACGGGGCGCCACGGCGACGGCATTGTTTTGCGCCCTCTCTTTATAAAAGATGGAGAAGTATGGAGAAACATTGTCACAAATGAAATCGCACCGGCCGGAATGCCTTTTCATGCGGCACGGTCACGTTGATGCGATTGTGCGGGATGAGTGAACGCTGTTGTGAGATTTGCTCAATCATGAAAATCAATTAATCAGCATGAGCGAAGGACGAAATTGGAGGCCATCATGCAGTCAATGGGATGCAAAGAGTCAATCGTCTCCGGGAACGTCGAGAAGAATCTTTCTGTGTCCGATTCAAAAGATGGTTCCTCGGGATTCGATCCTTGTAACCGCTCATGCCATGAACTCTGTGAAGGTCTTGCAAAGATATCGGAGTCGACTGCATGGCAAGCGGAGGCGGATCAGGTTTACCAACGCATGGTTGACACGGTGGCTGGGATATTGCAGTGCAGTGAAGCCCACATGTATTTGATGACCTCGAATAGCGATGGGTTTGTAAAGTGCGCGGCGCATCTTTCGGAAGAGGGCTCCCTAGCATCTGAGTGGGAGGGTTTGCTCCCTGCTACGGTGGGCCGCATGCGACTTATGATGCGCACGTGCCGTCCTATCGTCATGGACTTCCGCAACCCCCATACTGACGATCAGATCCCATTCGAGGCTCTCGCGCTGGACTATCGTAGTGCAGTAAGTATCCCTCTTGTATCCGACGGGGTCTTGATGGGAATGGTATCCGCTGTCTATAAAATAGACACTTCTTGGGATGAGAAAAGCATTGAATATCTGGTTCAAATCGGTCGCGTTTTGGGCACCGCAATCGGACGTATGCAAGCCACGAAAA
>CAZLKG010000184.1:0-2504 GCA_964560045.1 uncultured Slackia sp. | reverse complement strand
AGGTGTAGTCGTACTGAAACCAATGCGCTATCCAGAGTGCGATGGCAAAAATGATGAGGCCTATCGCATAGGGCACAATATCGGGCAGAGCCGCTTCTTCGGTAAGTGATTCAATAAGCTCTCGCATGAGCAGGAAGAAAAACCAGATACCAAACATGGCTATGAGGTTTACGATGACGGTCCAGAAAGCGCCAAGACGGATATTCTTTACTCCCTCGTCTGTGAGCGCATACTTTTCCTTCATGCTTCTCATTGCGCACCTCCTTTTGCTGCCGTAGATTCGCCTTGAATAGCTGCTGCGTTTTTGGGAGAAGTGTCGGACTTGATGCGCCAGAGTGCCGCGCGTTGATATTCGTTCCACATACGTGCATAGAGTCCGTCAAGCGCAATCAACTCATCGTGGGTGCCCTGCTCCACGGCGCGTCCGTTTTCGATAACCACAATTTTGTCGGCTCCCACAATCGTAGAAAGTCTGTGCGCAATCATGAGCACGGTGCGTCCCTTGGTGAGCTCGGCAAAGCCCTTTTGGATGAGGCTTTCATTTTCGGGGTCAGCAAACGCGGTCGCCTCATCAAGTACGACGATAGGCGATTGCTTGCAGATAGCGCGGGCAAGGGCGATACGCTGTTTTTCTCCGCCAGAAAGATGGATGCCAGCGGTGCCTACGACGGTATCCACTCCGTCGGGTAGCTTTGCTAGGATGTCATCGCATTGGGCCCCGGCAAGGGCGGCCATAACATCTTCGCGTGTGGCGTCGGGTCGCGCTGCGGCAACGTTGTCGTAAATGGACTTCTTGAACAGCCGATTGTCCTGGAATACAAATGCGACGCTTTCCATGAGCCTATGGGTGTCGATATCGCGCACGTCTACGCCGCCTATGCGGACGTAGCCCGAAGAAACATCCCAAAAACGCGGAACCAGGCTTGCTGCGGTGGTCTTGCCGCCGCCGGAAGGACCAACCAGTGCTACCGTGGAACCTTCCGCTATGCTAAAGCTTACATCGGCAAGCGCGTCTCTATCTGAGCCTTCATAGCGAAAGCTCACATGCTCAAAGGTGATGTCGTAGTTGCGTGGCGTTTGAGGCTGGGTAGGATTTTCGAGAACGGGCGAGGTTAAGATGTCATGCGTTCTTTTTGCGGTGTCGGCGGAAATTTCCACCTCTTCCATTACGAACATGAGCCGCGTGATGGCCGTTGCGATGTTGGCAGAGAAGATGGTATAGAATGCAAAATTCGCTATGAAATCTGCAAAATAAGCTGTGCCTTGGGCTTGGGCAGCAGGCGCTAAAAAAATGACAATCGGTACAAGAAAGATTGCAACACCACTGATGATGGTCAGGGAAGTTACCTGGGGTTTGGCGCAAATCTTGACTGCATAGTTTTCGGCCATCTCTGAATATTCGGTAATTGCGTTATGGAATGCCTTGAATGAGTAAACGGTCTGCTGAAACACCTTTACTACGGGAATGCCGCGCACATACTCTGTTCCTGCCTTAGTCATATCTACCTGTGCTTGCATGTATCGCTGCATGAAGTGGGCACTACGGCCACCCATCATGGAAAACATGCATGCGATGGAAAGGACGGCCGCAATAAGGCATGCGAGCCCCATGCGCCAGTCGAACACGAACAGTGTCGCTATGAGCCCAATTACCAGGGCAAGCGACCCTACGGTATCGGGTGTCTTATGGGCAATTAAGCCCTCGGTAGAGCTCGCGCATCCATCAATAATGCGTCTGAGTGCTCCTGAAGCATGGGTATCAAAATAGCCAAGCTGCACCTTCGTCAGATGCGACAGGCATTCCTTTCGCAGATTGCTGGCGGTATGAAAGGCGCAGGCATGAGTGCAGAGCAGCGCGAAAAAGTAAAGAATGAGGCTCGCTACAGCTAACGCGAAGGCAATCCAGCCAAAGAACGCCAGGTTCTCCGCTGCCGCCCAATCGGGCGCTACCACAATAAGTTCGCGCGCTACGAGCCAGATGCATATATAAGGCCCGAATGTAAGCAGCATGGATAGGGCGGAGAGGGCACACCCAAGATAGAGCAGCCAGCGTTTTTGACCGGTGAAGCTCAGCAGGTAAGGAAGGCCAAGTTTGGGCGAAGCCTCATCGGATGTGGACGTATCCGTCTTTACCGGCGGATCCTGTGTCGAGTTACTTTCTTGCATATAAGCGCTCCTTTCAATGTTGCATAAAGCTAACAAGTGAAGCCAAGTTGAGAACCTGGCACAAAACGCAGGGCATCGGAAACCTTGAGCGCTCAGCCCAAAGCAGCGATACATCCCACGAAATATATCAGTAAATGTTAGATAAGGCTAACCCTTGCGTATGTGAATAATCCCAAAGTTTAATTACATCTCTGATGGTGCGCTTGCTCGAAACTCGCTTGGCGTAAATCCGGTAGCCTTTCTGAATGCAGAAGAAAATTTGGATGCGTTTGCATAACCTACCGCAAGTGCAATCTCGCCGATTGAGAGATTGGATTCACGCAGCATGCGCGATGCTT
>CAZLKG010000183.1:0-2504 GCA_964560045.1 uncultured Slackia sp. | reverse complement strand
CGGGACGCAGAGGCCGCAGGTTCAAATCCTGTCGTCCCGACCATGTTCTTTAGACGTGTTCGTACGTAGTTTGAGCTGGCCGTCCCTGAGCTTTGGAGGAAACGCATGAAAATATTTGGTCTTGGACTTCCTGAGCTTCTCGTCATTCTTGCCGTTGCACTTCTTATCTTCGGCCCTAAAAACCTTCCCAAGCTCGGTAGTGCGCTTGGTCGCACGGTGAAGAACCTGCGTGAGGGTATGGGTACCGAAAAAGAGCTTGAAGAGGCTGAGGAAGAAGAGGGGCCCATCATCCGCAAAAAGAAGCCTGCCGCCGCTGCGAAGGCTTCTGCAGCGAAAGAAGCTGACGAAGAGTAGTCTTTCACGAAAAGAGACGAGAAGCGGTATGTCGGCGTCCGTCGGCATACCGCTTTTTATACGATGATGACTGTGCGGGTAGGACGTGCGCGGGTAGTGTATGTTGACTTGAGGTTGGGTGTTTTACCATGTCTGGCGACTATATTCTCACTCCTGAGGGTAAAGAGCGGCTTGAGCAGGAGCTTCACTTCCTAGAAAAGGACAGGCGTGCCGAGGTGGGCGAGCGTATCAAGGTGGCGCGAGAGTTTGGAGATATCACGGAGAACTCCGAGTACGATGATGCCAAAAACGAGCAGGCCATGCTTGAGGCTCGCATCTCCGAGATCAGCCAGATCCTATCGACGGCAACGGTGGTGGCTACCCCCAAGCGCTCCAGCAAGGTCAACGTAGGCAGCACCGTTACGGTGAAGATGGGTGCAGGTGAGCGTGTGTTCACCATCGTCGGAGGGGCTGAGGCCGATGCTTCCTCCGGTAAGATCTCCAACGAAAGTCCCGTAGGTGCCGCGCTGCTAGGCCACAAGAAGGACGACACCGTCTCAGCTATAGGTCCTACGGGCCGCGAGATCAGCATGACCATCTTGAAAATCGAGCACTAGAGACTGCGTGGCGGCGTGTCGTCCGCCGAAGCAATTCTGACAACGAGGTATTCATGGGCGATGTTTCTTCCGCTTTAGTGAACGATGAGCGCGCTTTGCGCCTTTCTAAACGCGAAGCCTACCTTGCGAGTGGCATCAATCCGTACCCTGAGCATTCGGAGGTGCGCGATCATGTTGCCGACATCAATGCGAAGTACGCCCAGCTACCCAATGAGGCCACAACCGAAGATGCGGTGAAGATTGCCGGTCGTATTGTGGCCAAGCGTGGTCAGGGCAAGATTATGTTCATTGTGGTTCGCGATGCCACGGGTGAAATCCAGCTTTTCTGTCGCATCAACGAGGTGCCCGAGGAAGCCTGGGAGCTTTTGCGCAAGCTCGATCTCGGTGATATCGTGAATGTGGAAGGCGTGGTGGTGCGCACTAAGCGTGGCCAGCTTTCCATCGCCCCGCACTCCGTCACGCTGCTTGTCAAAGCCGTGCGTCCTCTGCCGGAGAAGTTCCACGGCCTTTCTGACAAAGAGACACGCTATCGCCAGCGCTATGTTGATCTCATTGCGAACGAAGATGTGTGTGAAACATTTCGCAAGCGTTCCGCCATCGTGTCGGCTTTTCGTCGCTACATGGAAGACGATGGCTATATGGAGGTGGAGACACCCATCCTGCAAACCATTCAGGGGGGAGCCACGGCCAGACCCTTCGTTACGCATTTCAATGCGCTCAATCAGGAATGCTATCTGCGAATCGCCACCGAACTGCATCTGAAACGCCTTTTGGTGGGCGGTTTTGAAGGGGTGTTTGAGATTGGTCGCATCTTTCGTAATGAGGGCATGGATCTTGCGCACAATCCTGAGTTCACCACGATGGAGGCATATCGCGCCTATTCGGACTTGGAGGGTATGAAGGCACTGGCTGAGGGCGTGATCAAGGCTGCCAACGCCGCCGTTGGCAATTCGGAGAAACTTGAATACCAGGGTCAGATTGTTGATCTGTCGGGCACGTGGCCAAGCCGTCCTATGACTGATATCGTCTCCGAGGTGTTAGGCTACAGAGTGACCATCGATACTCCCGCCGGGGAACTTGCCCGGGAGGCCAAGAGGCGGGGCATTGAGGTGAAGCCTGAATGGACAAGCGGCAGGCTTATCGCCGAGATCTACGATGAGCTGGGCGAGAAGACCATTATCAACCCTACCTTCGTGTGTGACTACCCTCTCGAAGTGAGTCCTCTAGCGAAGCGTTTCGAGGACGACCCGCGTCTTACGCATCGCTTTGAGTTGGTGATTGCGGGACAGGAATATGCCAATGCCTTCTCGGAACTCAACGATCCGGTAGATCAGGCCGAGCGCTTCCGTAAGCAGGCGGAGGATAAATTCGCCGGCGATGAGGAAGCTATGGAATACGATGAGGACTATGTGCGCGCCCTTGAGTACGGCATGCCTCCCGCAGGTGGCATCGGTATAGGTATCGATCGTGTGGTGATGCTGCTCACCAATCAACCGTCCATTCGCGATGTGCTGCTGTTCCCGCATATGCGACCTGAGAAAAAGACCAGATCAG
>CAZLKG010000182.1:0-2512 GCA_964560045.1 uncultured Slackia sp. | reverse complement strand
TACTGAAGGTCGCCCGGGCGATACGCCGACAAGGCCTCCCAATCCGCCTGGATAATCCTGTCGAAGATGTCCAGGCGCACAGCCTGCGGAATCCGCAGGTTAAGCTTAAGCCGCGTCCTGCTGCGTAGGGCATAGAGCAGAGTCTGGCCCACGCCGATGCTCACATAGCCTGCGGCAGCAAGCCCGAGCATCCCGCTGTTGTTGCCGGTGACGCTGTCCACCAAGAGCTGGGTTGTCACCGCCAAGGCCACCCCAAGACCCGAGGAAACCATGCCAATCAGCGTAAACAACCCGATGAGGGGCCAAAACCTGAGCACATAGCGGCCCATCCACGCAAGCTGGCAGAGCAGCTCGCGCAGCTTGCCCTCGCGGATGCGACGGGCTACGTGCTGTATGTAGGCAATCGGATGCCTCACGGGGCTATACGGTCAAGCTCTGCCGCCAGCACATCCACGGCGGCTCTGTCGGCGCGATTGTCAAGCCGATACACCGGCACCTCGCTCAGAAGGCGACCGAGTATGTCCGTACAGCGCTCAATGCCACCGTCCTGCCAGGTGGGGTAGTACAGACCGCCCGACACCGCGCTCACCTTCTCGAACCCGCTCAGCTCAACCAGGCGGTTTTCACGGGCCTGATTGAGCACCACCAGCGCCTTGACGGGCGCGCTTGCGTTGAGGCACCAGGGCGAGGAGCCATGCCAGGGGCTTCCCCAAGCCCGATAGCGCTGCGGCCCCTCCTCCTGAACGAAAACCATGTCGCCGTTTATGATGGACGCCCCCCGATAGTGCATCCACTGTTCTGCCTGGGTTGTTTTGCCCACGCCGGAAGGACCCAAAAAAAGCACCCCCCTGCCGCAGTCGTCAATCAGGGAGGCGTGGAGCTGAATCATGTGATGCTGGGTTGCGTGAGTGAGAAACGCCTGGTTGGTGAACACCTGAAACCCCACATCCTCGCAGGGGGTCAGAATGGTGCACACATCCCAAGCTTCTGAGACAAGCATGATGTCTTGGCCAAAACGACAGCAGCGACCCACCTCCTCCTGGATTGGATACACATCCACCAGGTAGGGGCTTATGGTCGCAGAGACAAGGCTCACACGGCACGCGCAGGCCGCTTCGTCATCTGTCCGAAACGGATGCCATGCCTTAAGACGACCCGATTCCGCACTGCAAATCCCACCCGGCACGCACAGCGACAGGTTCAAACCGGCTATGCTGAAAACCGCCATAGACTGTTACGACGAGACAGGCACGAACTCTATGCAACCTGGCAAGTTGGTGTAGTGTTCGGTCAAAAACCCTGATTTTCTGGTAGCGTCCCATGTATTCATGTACTCTTCAATGATGTCCCTAACCTGATCTGTGCTCAGCGTGTTTAGGTATTCATTGAAAAGACCGTTGTCGGTATAATCCCAAATGGGACCGTACTCTTCCTCGCAAAACCAACTCACTCCGCTAATTCCGCTTGGCCCACCATCGGGGTCGTAGACCCACCGTATCACCACCGTCACGGACTCATCTCCCGAAACCGGCGAGCTTCCCGATATCGCCATCGTGCTGATACCGGCATTGACCGCCTCAGCCCTGATGGCTGTGTACACCTCACCATGAATAGCCATGACTGCCTTCCTTTGCATGCCGCCCGCACCCGCAGGTGCACGTCTTTTCCGCGCGCTCCGCGCACATCGTCACGGCGCATACCGGCCCGTCCTGTCCAAGAGAGGCAGCGCTCTGATCCGGCCAGACAAGCTCATCTTCGTAGGCCAAAAGCTCACGCCACGCATCCATAAAGGATAGCATTCGTACGGCGATATGAGGTCGATCCATAAAGCTACAAAACCTCATCATACCGTCCCACGTCACCCAGTATCCCAGGCGATAATCGCGGCAGTACGTAGCGGGCTTGCGATCAGGGTCAAAGGGGTGCTCTTTCACCCATGCCGCTCGCTGCCTGCGGTTTTTCTCAGCCTGCTCAGGGGCAAGCCAAGCCCGCACCGCGTCAATATCCACGTCTGCGCCGCGAAAAGACGGCCTGATGCTGGCCGTGGGAATCCAGCTCAAAGCGTGGCGAGCGGCGTAGCGGGCCATGTTCTCAAGGTCATCCTGGTTTTGCCTCACCACCGTGCTCACCAGCTTGACCGGGATGCCCAGGCTCATAAGCGTGTGGATGCCGTCATTTACACGGGTAAAGCCGTCCCGTACCCCGCAGACGGCATCGTACACTTCATCGGTGGTGCCATACAGGGTAACCTTGGCCGAGCGGGGCGGAAAGCGCTCCAAAAGTTCGGCCGTTGCCCTCGTAATCATCGAGGCGTTGGTCTGAAGCGTCAGGAAAAAGCCCATCTGCGCCAGCCCAGTCCAAATCTCGGCAAACTCGGGGTGTGCAAGCGGCTCGCCGCCCGTGACGCACACCCAGGTGGTTCCGGCATCGCGCGCCTCTTCGGCAATGCGCAGCCATTCCGCCGCAGACATCTCGCAACCGTGCTTGGGGATGTCTTTGGCCTTGAGGTGAA
>CAZLKG010000181.1:0-2514 GCA_964560045.1 uncultured Slackia sp. | reverse complement strand
GGGCTGCTCGACTTTTTGGGTGGCACCGTATGGCGGCCCGCTGCCGATAAATACGGCATCCTTCCCATGATTTTGGGCAGCGTGTACGCCACCATTGGAGCACTGGTCATTGGAGTTCCCGTGGGGCTTTTCTCGGCGATATATCTATCGCGTTTTGCGCGTCCCCGTATGAAGCGCATCCTCACCCCGGGTGTTGAGCTTCTGGCCGGTATCCCCTCGGTTATTTACGGTTTTTTCGGACTGGTGGTGCTGGTTCCGCTTATCCGCCAGACATTTCACGTACAGGGTATGAGCCTGCTTGCCGCCTCCATCATCCTAGGAATTATGATTCTGCCCACCATCATTACGGTTGCTCGCAATGCCATCGATGCCGTGCCCGAGAGCTACTACGAAGGCGCGCTCGCCTTAGGTGACGATCATGAGCGCAGCGTGTTTCGCGTGATGGTTCCCGCTGCTGCCTCCGGTATTGTGGCAGGTGTGGTGCTAGGCGTGGGTCGCGCCATTGGTGAGACGATGGCCGTGGTCATGATTGCCGGAAACCAGGCGGTCATCCCTGGCAGCATCCTTGATGGAGTGCGTACCCTCACCACCAATATCGTGTTGGAGATGGGTTATGCGACCGATCTTCACCGTGAGGCTCTCATCGCCACCGCCGTTGTACTGTTTGTGTTCGTGTTGATTATCAACCTTTTGTTTGCCCTGTTGAACGGAAGGAGCAAGCGATGAGCGAAACCGCAAAGGCCATTGCGCACCACCCGCATCTCTCGCATTTCTCGCATTTCTCGCACCGCAAGATGTCTTCCACCGTTCTCAGAATGCTCGTACATCTAGCTATTTTTTTGACCATCGCCCTGCTTTTGGTCGTGGTGGGATACATCTTGGTAATGGGGATTCCCAACCTGAGTCCTGAGTTATTTGAATTTGAGTACACCTCCGACAACGTGTCAATGTTTTCGTCGCTGGTTAATACGCTTTTAGTCGTGCTTCTCACATTGGCCGTCGCCGTACCCCTGGGCGTTATGGCTGCTATTTTTCTGGTGGAATACACCACGCGCGGCAATCGATTCGTCAAAGTGGTGCGCTTGACCGCTGAAACCCTGGCGGGTATTCCTTCCATCGTGTACGGCTTGTTTGGCATGTTGTTCTTCGTGGTGTTTTTGGGCTGGGGACTCTCTCTTCTTGCAGGTTGTTTGACGCTTGCCATCATGGTGCTTCCCACCGTTATGCGCACCACCGAAGAAGCGCTGCGAGCCGTGCCTGACGCCTATCGCGAAGGTAGCTTTGGTCTGGGAGCAGGACGTTTGCGCACGGTGCTCTCAGTGATTTTACCCTCGGCCACACCGGGTATTCTGGGTGGCATCATCTTATCCATTGGGCGTATCGTGGGCGAATCGGCTGCGCTGATCTTTACGGCCGGATCGGTTGCCGCCATTCCCTCTGATGTCTTTGGATCGGTGCGCACCATGTCGGTTCACATGTACGTTTTGGCCTCCGAAGGGCTGCATATAGATGCCACGTATGCCACCGCCGTGGTACTGCTGGGTATCGTGCTGCTCATCAACGCGCTGGCTTCGTTTGTGGCCAAACGCCTCACAAAAAGGAACGGGGAACAATGGTAGACATCGATATTTCTGCACTCAAAGCCGAGGCAGGAGAGGTGCCTGCATCTCAGGAGATAAAGATAGCCACCAGAAACCTCAATCTGTACTACGGCAGCTTCCATGCGCTGCACGACATTAATATGGACATCCCCAAGCATCGTATCTCTGCCCTCATAGGCCCTTCGGGCTGCGGCAAATCCACGCTTTTGCGCACCTTCAATCGCATGAATGATCTGGTGGAAGGCTGCCGTGTCGAAGGAGAGGTGTCGATTGATGGCGAGAACGTGTACGCTCGCAACACCGATGTAAATCGTCTGCGCAAGCGCGTGGGCATGGTGTTTCAAAAACCCAATCCGTTTCCCATGACGGTCTATGACAATATCGCTTTTGGACCGCGCACGCATGGCATCAAGGACAAGGCCAGGTTAGATGAGATCGTGGAGACGGCGCTGCGCAAGGCGGCAATCTTTGAGGAAGTGAAGGATCGCTTGCGCAAAAGCGCTCTAGGTCTATCCGGTGGTCAGCAGCAGCGCCTGTGCATCGCACGCGCCTTGGCCGCAGAACCTGAGGTGCTGCTTATGGATGAGGCTACGAGTGCCTTGGATCCGCTGTCCACCGGGCGTATTGAAGAGCTCGCCACCGAGCTTAAAAAGGATTACACGGTGGTCATGGTCACGCACAACATGCAGCAGGCCGCCCGCATCTCTGACATGTGCGCTTTCTTTTTGCTGGGCGAGCTGGTGGAGTTCGATCAGACCCAGACGCTGTTCAGCCATCCGCAGGATAGGCGTACCGAGGACTACATCACGGGAAGGTTTGGGTGAACATCATGGTGCGCACTGTTTTTGACTCCCAGTTGGCGCTGCTTGAGGCTCAGATGTTGGTCATGGCATCCTCTATGGAAGAGGCCGTC
>CAZLKG010000180.1:0-2559 GCA_964560045.1 uncultured Slackia sp. | reverse complement strand
ACAAAATGCAACAGGAGGTTGGCGGCCTCTATGATAGTGCCCATGGTGCCGGCGTTGCCTGCCTTGCTCCTGGCTGATGGAAGTACTGTTACAAGATGGATACCCCGCTTCTATCGCTATTTCACGGAGTCTTGGGATGTCGAGCCGGATCCCTTTAATCCTGAGGCGGTGACATCATTAATATCTATCGCTTGTGCATGGAGGAGGGCTAAATACTTACCACCCTTTCAAGTGGGCGCATCTCCGACACTGGGACTAGCAAGATACACTTTTTGTCCTTTAAGTCTAACTCCTTCTGAAACCGGACATGCGAGGAGTTTTGTCATCGTGAACGGTTGAATTTTCCCGGCAAATGGCATTTAACTTGAAGATGCTTGACTTCTTTCAAGAAGTTTCTTTGAATGTTAGGTGTGTTAATCGCATACGCAACTTGATGAGGATTGTTACCGCCTATGCGGGCAAGACCGAGAGTGCACAGGATGCCTTCGGTGTTGTCCGTTTTTTATGTTCGCCCGAGGCATCGATAGGCGATGCTTTGGGGGGTGCGGGTTTGAAAATCGCTAAGGTTCTGAACAACAACATTGCGATAGCCGTGAACGATCGCGGCAAAGATGTCATCGTGATGGGTTGCGGCGTTGCTTTCCAGAAGCGTCATGGTGACGAGGTTGATGAGAGCAAGATAGAGCGTCTCTTCTCGCAGAACGTTCCTACCCTGTCACGCCGCTTTGGTGAACTTGCGGTTGAGATCCCAGAAGAGTACTTCGAGGCGGCTCAATCGATAGTGGCTAGCGCGAAGATGAGACTGGGACGAGAGCTCGACGATACCATCTACCTTACACTCACTGATCACATCTACTTCACCCTCGATCGTTTCCGCAAGGGTCTCACCATCTACAACCGCCTCTTGCTCGAAACCAAGATGATCTATCGGGAAGAGTTCAGCGTCGCGTTGGAGGCACTCACGTACCTAGACAAACGCTTCGACGTGGATCTTCCCGAAGACGAGGCAGCTTTTATTGCGCTGCATCTGGTCAACGCGGATACCGACGTGAGCATGAGCCAAACTTTCGAGATTACCCGCATAGTTCAGCAGATCAACTCAATCATCCGCAACTATTTCAAGAAGGAGATCCCCCTCGAGTCTCTTGCGTACTACCGTCTAATGGTTCACCTTAAGTTCTTCGCGACGCGCGTGGTCACCTTCGACTCCGTCAATCACGATGACTTCGAGGATCGACAGCTTTTTGACCTCATAAAGACACAGTATGCGGAGTCATACCGGTGCGCTGAGCTCATCAGAGTGTACATCGAAAAGACGTACAGCGTGATGGTGGGTGAGAACGAGGAAATGTATCTCACGATTCACATAGAGCGCGTCTTTGGCAAATCAAGCCCCAGGGCTGACCAAAAACCCATCTAACACGGTAGAACCGGGCTGGCAAGGCGCTGCAGAGTCTTGTCGACCCATCATGTAGAACGCAAAGGGCCAGATCCGAGCGTTCAGGAGCATAAACCCAGCGACCGAAGGAGAAGGGAACGCTGATATGAACTACGATAAGCTCAGCAGCCAGATAATCGATTTGGTGGGTGGCAAGGACAACATCCACGAGGTGTTCCACTGCGTGACCCGCCTGCGCTTCTACGTCAATGACATCGATCTCGTCAGGGAAAATGCGCTCAAGGAGACCCCGGGTGTCCTCGGCGTGGTTAATACCACCGAGCAGTTGCAGATCGTTATTGGAAACGAGGTTGATGCCGTCTACAAGGCCGTGCAGGAGAAACTCGATTCCATTAACGCCCAGGCGAAGCTTAGCGCCGATATTGCAAAGAACAAGCGGGAGATGAAGAAGTTCCGTATCGGCGGTATCTTCGAGACCGTGGCCGCCATCATCCTGCCCGTTATCCCCGCCCTCGGAGGCTTGGGAATCCTTAAAGGCGTTATCACTATCATGACGAGTTATCTCGGTTTTGCCAGCGATGACGTGCTCGTCCAAGTTCTCACGATACTCGCTGACTCCGTTTTCTACTTCCTTCCGTTCTTTATTGCCTGGACTTCTGCTAAGCGCTTCAATACTGATATTGCCATGGCTTTCGTGATCGCAGGCATGCTCCTATATCCCACGATGACGGAAGGCCAGGCTGCCTCTGCGGATCCGATGTACCTCTTTGGCGTACTGCCCATTCCGTTTGCTAAGTACTCTGCCAGCTCCATCCCCGTCATCCTTTCGGTGTGGGTGCTCAAGTATGTCTACGCATTCATCGACGAGCATATGCCCAAGGCTCTGCGCCTTGTCTTTACACCGCTCGTAACCGGCCTCATTATGGCTCCCATTACGCTCTGCGTGACCGGTCCCATTGCTAACTACCTCTCCCAGGGCATCGCCACGCTCTTCACTTGGCTCTTTACGTTCTCCCCGATCGTCGCAGGTGCTGTTATTGGATCCACGCGCTCTTTGCTCGTCTTTACCGGTATGCACCTTTCGCTCGGTGCTGTCTGCCTAAACAACATCCAACAGCTGGGCTATGACTTCATCCTGCCCGTCAACACCATGGGCACAA
>CAZLKG010000179.1:0-2650 GCA_964560045.1 uncultured Slackia sp. | reverse complement strand
AGCAGGTATTTGAAATTGGGACCTACCAAGCGCCGCGCCAGATGAGGCACCAAAAAACCCACAAAGCCCACGGAGCCGCAAAAGGATACGATGATGGCAGTAAGCAGCGTGCACAGCAGCACCACAGCCATCTGCATACGGCGCGCATCTATACCGAGCGTGCGCGTTTCTGCCTCATTCAGGGAAAGCGCCATCATCTTCTGGCGGAGATACATGACAACCATAAAGGTGACAAGCAAAGGTATGGCTATGGCAACAATGTCTATCCAACCGAATGAGCGCCAAAACGAAGCTATCTGCAGCTCGGTAAGCAGCCCGGCCTTTGTGCCATAAGGATCTATCGAGACGTAGTAGTAGCGCACGGTGTTATTGATAGCCCCAATAATGCCACCTATCACCTGGCCTGTGATAATCATCATGATGGGCGAAGTCCCGCCTCCTGCGCCTCGCATGGTAAAAAGCACAAGCGCTACTACCAAAAGGCAACCAATAAAGGAGATCACGGCCAGGCCGTATGAGACCCAAAGATAAGCCAAAAGATCATCGGGGGTTCCCGTGCCCGAATTGTAGTACTGCGAAAGCCAGGGAACTTCCGTGCCCTCATCATCCATGAACAGCACCACCCAGAGCATCAAGCCCAGCGATGCGCCGTTCATCACACCGAGGGTGGAGGGAGAAACGAGCGCATTGCGAAAGCTGCCCTGATATACCGCTCCCGAAAGCGCGAGGCCCGCTCCGGCAAGCGCGACCACCACGTAGCGGATATACGAACTGGGAATGCTTGAATCACCCGTACATACGGCAATGAGCTCTGTTATGTTTTCCTCCAAATCGCTCACAAGCCACGAGAGCGTATACTCTGGATTCCCGCCCAGATAAAAGGTGGTTTGGCCTATATATTTTGGGACAACCAGCGCAAACAGGTAGAGCACGATCAAGACTATCACCAGGATAAAGACCTTCTGTGCCCGCGGATCAATGCGATGTCCCGCATCCACGCCTGAAGCAAAGATATTGTCATCCTCGCCTAAAAAGCTGATGTTTTCTGCGGTAGGTTCATCGGACTTTTGAGAGCGCCCTTTCCCCCATCCCATGCGTAATTCCTTTCCTTGCGTTGCAGCTTCGCCCTCGCCTGTACCCCCTCAAACAAGGCGGAAACGGACGAACGCGAAATCAAGTAGGAGGCGCGTCATGAGTTGGCGCGCCGTCCTCTCACGCCGCCGTGAAGGAGACCCCAAAGGGGTCCCCTTCTTATACGACGTGAGGCCATATCAGGTTTTTAGAAGTGAATGGCTGGTTGAGAAGAAGAGGAATCACCTCCACCGCCCTCTTCGGTGAAGTCCTCCTCATCCTCTTCCTCAAAGCCGCGATTGCGACGTCTCAGCAGCCACCAGACAAGCGCCGATAGAGCCGCCAGCAAGATAAGTCCCAGCACGCACACCAAAATGATGTTGTTTTGAATCCAGGCTAAAACGCCACCCGAAGAGACTTCTTCTGCCTCAGAAGAGTCCTCGGTATCGCTTAAGCTCGTGTCGGTCGGAGCAGTCTCTGGGTCGTCCTCATCAAGTTCCTCCTCGGAGGTCGAGGTTTCAGAGAGGCCATCGCCGCTCGAAAGCGTAACGCCCGGGGTACCGCTGGAAAGCGTAGAGCCCGAAAGCGATGCGTCGTCAGAACTGTCCGAGCTGCTCAGCCCGCTTCCTGATGCTGTGTCACCACTTCCTGATGCTGTGTCGCCACTTCCTGATGCTGTGTCGCCGCTTTCGCTGCTCGTTTCACTGACGGCAAGCGCAACGGCAAAGTTGCCACCAAAGGAGGTGATGTCGTAGCTATCAAAGCTCACCGTAACCGTACCGTCTGTCGAGGTTTCGGCATCGATGGACTCCACCCTGCCATCAGCGGTAAGCCAATACACCATCACCTGGTCGTCCTCATAGGAGTCGGACACAGGGAATGCGAGCGTCACCGCTCCAAAGTCATCGCGCACATAGGTCACAGAACTTCCCACCGTGTAGCTCAAACTGACCGAATACGTCTGAATCAAGGAATCGCTTCCCATGGCGGAAGAAAGATTTGCGTCAATACCATCTACCGCAACCACGCTCAGCTCTACGGAGTCTGCCCTCTCTACACCATCGGAAGAAACGTATGCCGCAGAAATATCTGAGTTCACATCCTCATCCACGCTGGTGCCGATAGGCTCATACGAAGCGGTAAGGCTCATATTGCTTGTCACAACATTGGAAGCAAGATCGAATTTCTCCCCGCTTTCCAACAGCCATCCGGCAAAGTAGCAGCCATCCTTGCTGGGATTGTCAGGAGCCTGCCCACCTGCTGCAACGGTGGAGCCATCCACTACCTGTATCGAACCTAAGGAAGTACCATCCGCATCCCAGAATGTCACCACAAAGCTTACTACCGGCACCTCCGAATAGACCGCGTAGTAGGTAACGCTGTCGTTCTCGTCAGCGACAATAGTGCTCAAATCATTGCCCACAGCAGTCTCAGCATCAGGCTCAAGCGCCCAACCTATAAAGGAAAGTGTCGTGCCCTCATCATCGACAATCGCTGAAGGGCTGCTACTAGACATGCCGGCGGCCGCAAGCGCCTCGCTTATGTTCGCAGACCCTGACACTCCTTCAGCAGAAGCCCA
>CAZLKG010000178.1:0-2657 GCA_964560045.1 uncultured Slackia sp. | reverse complement strand
TTTTTCGCCCGTAAGAAACTCTTTTAGATTGACGGATTTAGAGACGGTTATGGCGTGTGCTGGACAGATTGTTTCACACATGCGGCACTGAACACAGAGGGTGGAGCGGTGCTCCACTCCAAAGGATCCATCACTTGCATCAAAGCGCGAAAGAGCCCCCGTGGGGCAAAATACCGTACACATGCGGCAGGAGTGGCAGAGGTCGGTATCTATGTCTACCTGCCCCCAAAGCCTTGTCGATACCGAAGGTGCTTGTGGGTTGCCAAGTCGCTTCAGGCAATTGAAGAGCCGTTTTCTGCGGGAAGGTAGGTAGTGGGGCAGCGTGCCATCTTTCTGAACATGGGCGGGGCGGGAGGGTGTGGACTTTTCCTCCTTCGGCATTTCGGGAGCGCTCGGGTGAGTCGCGTGGTGCATTTTTCGGATATGGACGGTATTGTCGCCGACGCCCCTGCGCACTATGTGCGTACTCGATTCCATGGCAAGAAGCAGGGCTTCGGCTGATGAGCAGACCTCCTCGCACAAGGAGGCACCGGAAGCATGTGCGCATTGCCGACATGCACCCCCGATAAGGGTAACGCTTTGAGCACCGCGCACTGCTGCCTCGATAAGCAGAGATTCTTCAATTCGCCCGAGGCAGGCCACACTGATGACTTCGGTATCATCATCCAGATGAAGCATTGTTGCGCCAGCTGTGGTGATTCCGGATGCGGCCAGGGCGCTTTCGCAGGCAAAAGCCACTTGGTGCGTTTCGCTTCGCAGGGCTTCTGCCACACGTCTTGCCAAGGTTTCATCTGTGGGGCTTGATGCTTCTAAGGTACATGTAGGGCATGCCGAGGCACAGGTGCCGCATCCGATGCACAGCTCGGGATCGACCTTGATACCCTCATCGGTCTCAGAAATGGCTCCCGTCGTGCATACTGAGGCGCACCTCAGACATTCAGCGTTGCGGTTTCGCACGAGCAAGCAGCGCTGGGGATGGATGTCCAGAAAAGAGCTACCCATACGGGATATGACGCTTATCATCTCATCGGGATACATCTCAGTCTCCGTCTTCTCTCGTAACTGTGCTCAGAATGTCGCTTGGGTGGATCTCACAGACGCGTTCTTTGTTCTTTAGACGCACGCGGTATATCTTGAGTTTCAATGATTCTGCCTCCAAGAGAGGGACTTCCCTGAAAAAAGAGAACACGAGCGCGCGACATGCCTTTCCCGCGCAGCTATACACTTTTGACCGTGCCCGATTAAGGATTGCCGGTTGTCTGTCGCGCTCCACGACGGTGGGGTCAAAATACTCTCTGTGGGGGATAAACCCGTTCACCATGCCTGAAAGCACGACGGCTGATGCCGGCCTTCCCACGAACTGATCGAAGTCGGCTACGCGCACGCCGTGCCCGTGGGTTCGGGGTAGCAGGGACAGCGATTCCAGTTCTGCGACTATCCTGGCTGCGTCCGCGTCCTCAGGCAGGCTCGACACGATGGATTCAAGCCTTTTTGCTTCGTGATGGCCGAGAGCTTGTTGTACGCGTGATACCAGATTACTTCCTCGTGCTCCTTGTATGTGGCGAAGCGCTGTTTTGGCGCACCTGAGCCTTTCGTGTACGCGGGTTTCCCCTTGGCGCGCAAGGGCATCGTTTTGTATGGGCTTTACATCCCACTCTATGCCATGATCAAGGGAAAGGGTGGCTCCTTGCTCCATAACGCGCACGATAATGCCACTCTGCGCAAGATGATCGCCAAATCCGCACCAGCAACGCAGGGCAAGCTGATCATTGCGGTTAGCGGCAAGCCTTAGCAGGGTGATGGCCTGTGCTTCCTCGCAGCGCTCCAGGGTGCGCACATCCCCGCCGAAGGTGATGCGTCCCGTTATCTCTACGGGCACATCCGCTTCTTTCAGAGTCCGGGCGATGCGCTGCTTCCATATGTCGTTGGGAGCGGCAACGGATATGCTGCTTGCCTCTAAGCCCGCCGAGATTGCCTGGCGCACGTAGGCGGCTACGCTGTTCAGCTCATCTTGGGGACGCTTTGCATCAAGTATGGAGCAGGTATCATGTGTGTGTCCTGCGTTTTTGGGCACGCCGTCGGACGGAATGCCCGTGCGTAGCGCCTCCACCGCTGATGCCACGGCAGGTTCGGCAAGGCTTTCATCTAGGTGGATGTGCACGCATCCGGGGTTTGCCTCTGCGAGAGCTAAAAGACCTTCGGGGAAAGGGAATTCCTCAAGTGGGACGCTGCGAGCATCCTCATCACCCGCCGCCCACAGCGTTTTTTTCGCCAGCATGCCTACAAGACATTGTGATGCCTTGGACAGGGTCTGGTAGTCATCCACGAACACATGAGAGGTACCGATCGCTTTTTGACTTTTCGGGTATTGCACGAGAACATCGCGCGCTGCACGGACAACTTCGGGGGCAAGGTATCCGTTGAGAAAACGCAACATGTTCCTCAGCAGGGAATAGACTTGCTTTTCCTCTTCGCTGAAAAACCACGTTTCGTCCATGGGTTCCAAGTCGGCCCAGCTACGATAGAAAAATCTCAGCATCTCTCGCAGGCGCCTGGGTTGAACCTTGCTGGTCTTCATGTCTTCCATGAGCATATGCTCTTCGAATCTCAACAGGATTCTTCCGCGTCTTCCGGTAGCATCTATAACGTCTGGGGCG
>CAZLKG010000177.1:0-2667 GCA_964560045.1 uncultured Slackia sp. | reverse complement strand
CGAAAAAATTCGCTTTACCATGAAACCACTAACATGGAGCCCCGGCGGAGCGGATGCCATTGCCACCCGCATGACGCATCTCATCAAAACCGATACCCTACAGGATCCGCAGGGAAAACTGAAGCCCGAACAGATTGCTGCGAAACGTCGGTACGCCCTCGAACGAGAACAAGCT
The DNA here is from genome assembly GCA_964560045.1 of uncultured Slackia sp. GTDB lineage: Bacteria > Actinomycetota > Coriobacteriia > Coriobacteriales > Eggerthellaceae > Slackia. The sequence goes on along the minus strand of CAZLKG010000177.1, from coordinate 2,492 downwards.
AGAAGCGAGGCGCAAAGACGACGCGAAAACGGGAAAGTGGCACAAAGGTAGCACGGAGCCGAAAACGGAATGGCAGCAAAGACTGGTGGAGCTAGTTAGAAGACAAAACGCTAGTCGCTTTCCACAAGCACGCTGTTCTTTCCGTGACCGATAATGACCTTGCGGGCACGGGCGTAGGCATTCAGCACCGCTTTTACGCGATCGTAGTTCTCCTTCTTGTATAAGGCGTAAAGATGAAATACTGCGTCTTCGTCGCTCACCTGCAATATTTTCACGCGCGAAAAGTCGCTCAGGTAACGCAGCTGTGACATGCTGGACTGCAGGATAGACACGTCATCATCGCCCAAAGGGGTTGCGCAGTAACTCATGCTGTTGCGTCCTACCACGACACGCGTACGCGGAGAAAAGCCGTGTTCGTGGCAGACATGCTCAATGTTTTCCCAACCGCATATAGCATAGTTGTCCGCGAACTTCAAAAAACGATAGGCGCGCAGATCGTCGATAGACACGCTGTCCCTGGCACTCAGTGAGGAATCCGGACTGACCAAGGCCACAAATCGCGAACGTAGAAGCGGCACGTACGCCAACCCAAATTCGTCCAGGCGCTCCAAGTCGAAAAAACTGATAGATATGTCAACATCGCCATCGAGAAGCTGGTCGAGGGAACGCCGGTCTGACGTATCGCCATACATGACGGGAGGATGCCCCTCATTGTCCAAAAATGCAGCCGCAATGGATATGACGGACGAAACCGAACGATCGAAGATAACTCCACTCACCCTGATAGGATCAGCTCGTTGCATCTCCTCGATTCTCTTGCGAACGTCATCGAAGGTATCCATGATCTGGATTGCTGCCGACGCAAACGCGCTGCCCTCATCGGTCAACTCCACTCTCCTGCGATCGCGCTCAAATAGGCTGCAACCCAGCTCCTTTTCCATTGTCACGATATGCTTGCTTAATGTGGGCTGCGTCAGATGCAGAATATCAGCAGCCTTGGTGTAGTTGAGCGTCTGAGCCAATACGATGAATTCCCTCATGAGGCTTGTTTCCATAGCGCATCTTCCCCTTTGTGCGGCGACACCCCAGCCATGCAATGTCCAAAAGCGCCCACATTCGTCGCTATGCCAAAACTACAAACGTCCCGCCATCTCTCATCTGGCTTTTCAGCGACTCCTGTATGGTATCGTGCGTCCTGCCCTCGCCTGTCCCCTTCATAAGAAAGCGTTCGACCGTATTATCTGACACGTCGGTGGCAAAAACCTCCCCCGAAAATGACAGGGCCCCCGTTGGACATATATCCAGGCAAAGTCCACAATTCACGCATTTCCTCACCTGGTGTTTTACCCCCACAGCACCGTTTTTCGTCCGGAACTTGAAATTCGCACCTGTGGGACAGAACGTGGCGCACATGCGGCACGTTTTGCACGAATCCACATCTATAATAGCCTCACTCCAAAGAGGCACCTCTATCATGATATCTTGAGGGGAACCGTGACGCTCTTCCAAAGCATCTAAGGAGGAGAGCAGGGCACGCCGCCTCTCGGAGACAGAATGGGGAAGCGTCCCTTTTTCGTCCACATGCACGGGTCGTGGCGGATCCTCACCCTTCCCGTTCCCTAAAACATCTTTCATAGCGGAATCAGCCACAAGTGCCGCCACGTCTTTTGCCTCATCTTTCATGGCAAAGAAAAAGGAGCGCTTGCTCTGATCGAAACCTAAATCACATGCTGCGCGCGTATGCGCTGGAAGGCGGGGTGTCACGTACACCCGCACGGGAGAGTTCCATGTATCCAAAAGCACGCTCGCCGTCTGCACGGCTCGCAAACATGCCTCGATTCCATGCGCATTGTCGCAGCGAGCGCACCTACCCTGAACAAGAATGATCTCGGTAGCACCCTCCGCAGCCAAGCGCACCATAAGAGTGCAATCCACGCGCCCCAAACAGGGCACAGCGGCCACACAAGCGGGGTTGAACAGGCCATCTGCCGCATTGAGTATATCCTGACACGCTATCACGACCCGGCCTTCGCTGCTCTTGGCGGCGGCGAGGCATTGGGCGTGAAGGTCGGTATCGCTCGGATTTTTTGGACGCAGGGCATCGGTGGGGCATACCGATGCACAGGTTCCGCAACCGATGCATCTCTCAGGAGATACGATCAGCTGACCGTCTTTATAGGAAATGCAGCCGGAAACACATGCCTGAGCACACCGACGGCAACGTGCGTTGCGGTTTCTCACCCGTACGCATCGGTTCTGTTCAACATCAATACAGGCCGACTCCAACCGCGACAACACATCGAAAACGACCGCCATGCCCACTCCCCCCGGCATTTCAACTATGGGCAGCTGCCTCATTATAGCGCCGCCAATTAAGGCTTGCCATGGGTGAAATCATTTGGAAACAAGCCTTTCACCCCTTTTCACCAACCTTTTGCCGGCCGCAACTTCCCATACTTACCGCCCCCAAGGAGGCGGTTAGTTTGAGAAGC
>CAZLKG010000176.1:0-2702 GCA_964560045.1 uncultured Slackia sp. | reverse complement strand
ACGGCGAAGAGAACGAGCTTTATATCCACAGCCTCTGCGAGATTGCAGGTATGGCTGGCATTCCTCTGTTATCATGCGCATGCCCTCGGCATTTGCGTATCCGGCTATGAGGAGATGACCGCATGTCGCTTTCCATAGGCATTGTGGGCTTGCCCAATGTGGGCAAGTCATCGTTGTTCACGGCTCTCACCAAGAAGGGCGGGCTTGCTGCGAACTATCCTTTCGCTACCATCGAACCCAATGTGGGCCTGGTTCCTGTGCCCGATTCTCGCCTGGAAGAGCTGGCCAAGATTGACAATCCCGCCAAGATAGTGCCTGCTATGGTGGAGTTTGTGGACATCGCCGGCCTTGTGGCAGGAGCGAGCCAGGGGGAGGGTTTAGGCAATAAGTTTCTTGCCAACATCCGCGAGACCGATGCCATCTGTGAGGTCGTCCGCTTTTTCAGCGATCCCAACGTTGAACACGTGTCCGGTAAGGTGGATCCGCAATCTGATGTGGCAACCATCAAGACAGAACTCATCCTTGCCGATATCGCCACGCTTGACAAGGCACTCCCTCGCCTTGAAAAGGAAGTCAAACGTGACAAAAGTGCCGCCTTTAAGCTCGATACGGCAAAAAAAGTCCTTGCGGGGCTCAATGACGGTCATCGGGCGTTCACGTTGGGTCTTTCCGGTGAGGAGCAATCCGTCATCAAAGATCTGTGCCTGCTGACGATGAAACCCGTGCTTTATGCCGCCAATGTGGATGAGGACAAACTCAACGCCGATCTACCCGAAATCGACGGACAGGCTCCCGTTCCCATCTGTGCGAAAACCGAAGCTGATCTTGCCGATCTCGATTTTGACGAAGCCCGGATGTTCATGGAGGAGCTGGGGCTTTCCGAAAGCGGTCTTTCGCGCCTGATTCGCAGTGCCTACAAGCTGTTGGGCCTGCAGAGCTACTTCACGAGCGGTAAAACCGAGACGCGTGCCTGGACCATCCCCATTGGAACCAAGGCACCGCAGGCGGCTGGCGTGATTCACTCCGACTTTGAGCGTGGCTTCATCAAGGCAGAGACCGCACGTTTTGAGGATTATGTGGCCCTCGGCGGCGAAAAGGGTTGTCGCGATGCCGGAAAACTTCGTCAGGAGGGAAAGGACTACGTCGTACAAGACGGCGATGTCATGCATTTCAAGTTCAACGTGTGAGTTTCCCGACGGCAAGAGCGCTCTTATGCTTGTGACAGCAAGACTGAAGTACGTAGCAGACAGCGAGTGGGGATCGAGAAGGTATCTAGACGTGTCGCTGTTAGACTGAACGATCATACCGAAGCACACAGGGCGGTTGCTTCAATTTGCGCAAAATACTTGACAGTACCTCGAAGATTCTGCGAAACCGGATAAAAATGAGATATAGGGTTGTTAATGCGCTGTTGGGCAGGGGCGCTACGAAAGCACCTCGCTTACCTTTGCCCTCGTTTTGGGTAGATTCGGCTGATAACAATGGAGTTATTGATAGTGCCCCTTGCACGATTATCTATTCAATCGAAGGTGACACGGTGATCATCTACTCAGCGAAAGACCATTACTGACCCTTCGCCTTGCCTGTCGCGCCCGTGCTCCGAGCGTAAGCGGCCTCGTATGCGGAACGTCCCGCTCGGCTCAGGCGCGGTGTTACTCCATTTTGAGGACGACGGGAATCGACGGATCGACGGCGGCGGCGAAAGCGAGACCGTCCCCCGCCTTCCCGACGGCTGAGCCATAGTGCGTTGGAACGGCGACGCGCGGGCGGATTGTCTCGACGAAGGAGGCGGCCTGCGCGGAGTCCATCGTATAGGTACCGCCGACGGGCACGAGCGCGACGTCGCACGACACGCAAGAGTTGCCAGGGTTTTGGTCGGTGTCGCCCGCCACGTAATAGCGCACCCCGTCGACCGTCGCCACATAGCCGACCCATGCGTTCTCGCGCGGGTGGAACTGCAGGCGCTCGGACTCGATGTTGTACGCGGGCACGGCCTCGATGGCAATACCTGCGACCTCGATCCTCTCGCCAGGATCCACTCCGATCGCTTCCGCCGCACCGAGCACCGCGACTTCGTCGAGCGCGGACGCCGGGCATACGACGACGGTCGCATCGTTCATGACTTTCGCCGCATCCTCGGGCGAAAGGTGATCGTAGTGCGTATGCGTGATGAAGACAACGTTGGCGTCATGCGGAGCCTCGGAAAGCTCGAAGGGATCGAAGTAGGCGACAGTGCCGTCGGTCGCTTCGATGCGGATTGCGCTGTGCGCGAGCACGCGGACGTTGTCAAGGGGAATCGCAGAGGACATAGGACGATCCTTTCAGTCAGGTGCCCGCCGCTCGGCGGCGCGGCAGGCGTTTGGATCCGCTACCCGAGCTCGGCGAGCTGTGCCTCGAGGCGCGCACCACTGCTCGTTGTCGCGCTTGACCCGGAACAGGTACGTGTAGAGGTTGAGGTAGACTGGGGGTTGGAATCCGTACCGGTGAAGAGCCACAGGTAGCGCTTCGGCTAGGAGCAGAGATTGTTGATGAGGCAAGCTGCAGAGCCGCTTCGCTACTGGCCAAACCGGCACCGATGACATTCACAGTCTTTTGCATGTAGAGCAGCATACCACATGCTTTACAAGCACCAGCTCATATAGAGCGGAAGACAAACCCTGAGGACGTGGAAGTTACCCGGAAGTTACTAGACGAAGGGCCTC
>CAZLKG010000175.1:1242-2706 GCA_964560045.1 uncultured Slackia sp. | reverse complement strand
GAACCCGAACAACTGCACGAAGGCCTTCGTCACCGGGCAGGGCGGCGTCGGATCGCCTATCAAGAGCATGATCTGCAAGATCTACCCTGTCAAAGAAGGCGACACGATGCCCTATGAAATGGTCGCCGAATACGGCAACTTCCCCTGGTACAAGAAAACCGAGTCCCCACGTCAGGCCGAGATCGACCGCTACCACGAGGCCTTGGAGAAGGGCATGGAGTACGACTGCATGACCAACGAGCTCGTCGATTCTGCGACGGGCGCTCGCGCCAAGCTCGCTGAAGAGGGGGCATCGGCATAAGTGCCGCTGTTGCGGAGGCGGTTTCTCAGTTTCCCGTGTTCTGAGTACGGGTAAACCCTGCCGCATATTCGGATCGTACGGGTTCGCGGAAAGCGATGCAAAAGACAGCATGGCAGGCGAAAAGCGTCAGGGGTTTTGAATCAGACGAAAGCGATCGAGCGTTTGAAGGGGGTGCCGCGCAGGCGCCCCCTTCACCGATCGTGTGTTTCGCGTTGCGTTTTCGTTACTGGAAAGGAGGTGGTGAGTATGAAGGCAGTCAAGTTGCTGCTGGTGAGAGGCATTCTTCATAAGGCCCGTACACATATGCCTGGTCGCATGTGGTTTATGCCGAACTAGCAAAAGGATTCACCGCTTTGCTCCCGTGGGTAACGCAGACCGAAGGGAGCGGGCACTGTTAGCAAAGAGGAGGGTGTGATTGAAGCGGGAGATTGAAGAGTCAAAGGATCGATTGGCAGGGTGTGTCATGGGCAAAACCGTCAGGATGGGAAGCGTTGTCGGCATCAGGTACCTTGGCGGCATCAAGGGCGAAGAGCCGGTCGATGAGCGAATGTCCGGCGATCCGCTTGTGGTCATGGTGGGCGACATGAAGCTTCCTCGTGGTATAGAGCAGGCGCTTGTCGGCATGGAGGTCGGTCAGAAGAAGACGGTCGAGGTGCCTCCCGATCTCGGTTACGGGTTGTATCGTGAAGAGCTTGCCCAATGGTACCCGCGGATGATGCTCGACGACGGCTATTCGCTTGAAACGGGCGACATCGTGTTTTGGAACAACAGGCAGGTCGGCACGAAGCAGCCTGCCTTTGTGACCGAAGCGACCGACGATACCGTGCGAATCGACTTCAACCACCCCTTTGCCGGGAAGACCCTTGAATACCGCATCGAGCTCGTTGAGGTTTTGTGAGGCGCGGCAATGTGCTATCCCTGCACAAAATGTGGACGGTGCGGCAAGTTCGATCCGTCAAGCCCCTACTATACGCCGCCCGCAGACATCCCGTGCCTTATGTGCGGGGGCAGTGTCGATCCCGAAGCGGGCATATGTTCGTCATGCGGTGCGCAGGCCTTGATACCTGCTGGAGCGAGAGAAAACCACGCTTTGGAAGAGCCATGACCGGCGTTGCGCGTCTGCGGCTGCACGATGCCGCTGATCGACGGCCGCATCGGTATTC
>CAZLKG010000175.1:0-1230 GCA_964560045.1 uncultured Slackia sp. | reverse complement strand
GCCGTATGTCGCGCCAAGGTCACGTTTGCGAAAGGGCTAGCTATCCAGTGAGAGTCGCGTGCGAGCGTTCGCTGTTCCCTCAGGAGGTGGAATGACCCCTCAGTTAGACGATATTGTCGTCACCGACGGCAACCGAAACGCGTTTGAGCGTGTGATCGGCATCACGCAAAAACGGGGGCGGCAGACGCGGATCTTCATGTACGGTCCGTCCGGATCGGGGAAAACGGCAGTGCTTCGCGCGCGGGGCGTGGAGCGCGACATGCTGTCGGATCGGAGGGTGCTCTTCACGCACGCAGCGGAGCTTGCGTCGGCCATCAGGTTTGGAACAAGCGAAAAGCTCCTTGCTGATGCCGGAGAAGTCGATGTGCTGTTGATCGACAGCCTCGATGCGTTTTTCAAAGAGAGCATTGGGGTCGACGTGTGCAGGCTTTTGGTTGCGGAACGCAATCGGCTTGGGCTCGACACGGTCATTGGCGCCCTCATGCCAAGATGCTCCTACGACCTTTCGCGCTTTGAGGGGGTGTTCGACGCTTTCGAGGAGATAGCGGTCGAGCCGCTTGACGGTGAAGGGCGTGTCGAACTTGTAAGGCGTACGGCCAAGCGCTATGGCGCCAAGACGGGCAGACCCGTGGCGCTGTCTGAGGAAGCGCTTTCGTTTGTCGCGAACGAGTTTGCAGACGACCTGCGTGATATCGACCTTGCGATTCGCTTCCTTGTGACGGAAGCGGGCTTTTCGGAAACCACGGTGAGCCGCGAGGAGGTGAGAGCAGTGCTCGGGAAACGCTGACCGGTTGCCTTGGCTCGGATCCGCCCTGTGCCAAGGAAATTGCAAACATGAGCTTTAGTGGGACATGGCGTTCTGTGTCGATGCGGTTCAAACTCCAGACGCTCGGGCAGAGCGGAGGCGGACGAAGCGAATGTTCCCCATTGCGTCTATAGCGCTACTTTGTAAACAGAGTACATCTATGATTTGGAAAGGCTTGCTATGTGTTTTAGACCAGCTGCAGTCGGAGGCGCAAGCAAATGCCCGAAATGCGGAGCGGACTGCGGAGTATTCGACACCACGTGCCCACAGTGCGGCGCCGAGCTTCCGGCAAGCCCCGGAGCTCCCGGAGTCCCAGGTGCCCCAGGCGCTCCTGGAGCACCAGGCGCCCCCGGTGCTCCAAAGGCTCCCGGAGCCCCCGGAGCACCAGGAGCTCCCGGCGCTCCAAAAGCTCCCGGTGTCCCCGG
>CAZLKG010000174.1:1668-2716 GCA_964560045.1 uncultured Slackia sp. | reverse complement strand
TGTATTCAGCAAAAGATGACAATACAGTTTCTTCGATGTTGCTGTTTTGAGCTAATCTCTGACCGAGGCCTTTTGTCCCCTCCCTAGAGGTGTCGGTTCAGTTGTTAGACGGCATGAGAAGTCCCGCTTACTGGGGCTTCTCTGCTTTATGGATGCTAAAAGCCAGCCAAGAAAAGTTTTCTCTGTAATTTGGGTGGGGCATTCTTGTGGTGAATTGCCTCTTGTCGTGTGTACAGTATGTGATCGATCATTCGACGTTGTTTCTGTGGGTGAGAAGCTATTTGCGCTGCACCAGGTTAAGAAGATCGTCGCGCGAGTGCACTCCGAGCTTTCCGTAAATATGTTTGACGTGTACCTTTGCTGTTTCGGTAGATATGTACAGCTCTTTTGCGACATAGGTTACGGATCGTCCACGCGCAAGATACGGAAGTATCTCGGCTTCGCGTGGCGTAAGACTGTAATGCTCGACAATCTGTGCACAGCGCGTCTCCAGAGGATCTTCGGATGCGGAGTCGGGCACGGCAGCGTAACTCGCCCCAGTGTTTTCTTCGGTTGCTCTAGATGTTAGCGCTAGCATGATTAGGTAAGCAATGAACAGTGCCATGGATACAATTGTGGTTTGTTCGGAATTGGCAAAAACAGCGAGTATAAAGCCGACGGTGCTTCCACTGATGAACGAGAGGATAGCAAGAGCTAGTACGAGCTGACCGTCTCTTACCCGGGTATTACCTTCGATGCAGAAGAGTGCCAGTGGAAAGGTCATAAAGAATGCGAGTCCGATACCCGTACACATACCCAATACAAGCCCCGTAATGCCTCTAGGCTCGACGGTGAAGACGCAGGGAACGAGAATCAATGCAGCAAATACAGGACAGAGCCAAACGGTGGCCTTCTGTATTCGTCGATCGTCAGGACACATCATAGCAAGTGCTCCCACCGCAAAGGCACAAAGAGCAAATCCGAGGAACGTTCCCTGGGTGATAACGGAGACGAAGAGAAACTCGTCAACTTCAGGCACGTTGCGCCACATGGATACAAGCACGTCCAT
>CAZLKG010000174.1:0-1658 GCA_964560045.1 uncultured Slackia sp. | reverse complement strand
ATACAGAGAGCAATCCCCGTGAATACAGGCCAGAGGTCACGAACCGATTCGCTTATAGCGGTAAGCGTCGCAGGATACCTTCTTTCTCCGGTGGGGATGCTGGATGTTCGATCTGGTGTGCTGGAGGTTTGTGGAGCTGTGGGAACAAGTAATGCTGCCGCGATAGGGCTTACTGCTATCACAACCGATACAAATAGTGGTGGGAGGAGACCGATTGTTGCCAGAGCCGCTAGGGCTGCGGCAGCAGACGAGAATCCAATATGGGATACAGTCTCGCGAAATGTCATTGCAGAAAACGCGTGTATCCAAAGCACGACTTGTGCGATATATCCAGCTGTCATAGTTGTCCCTGACGCTGCCATGAGTATTTCGGTGACTGTCTCCGAGGATGCAGCAGTTGTGGCAAGTGATGTCATGAACAGCACTCCTGCTAAGGCGCACATGGCTACTACGAGCGGTTTCGACAGCAAAAGAAAAGCATCGAATGACCATGCACGAGCGACGAGAATGAATACGCCCGCCGCAGCTGCGCATACCATAGAGGCCAAGAGGAATGCCTGCCATGCGTCGGGAGCACCGAATGCTGCGAGGGTTCCCGTAAAGTAACTGCTTGCTGAGAGCAGGGCGGCTGTTCCATTGAACACAAATAAGGAAAACGCCAGGTATCGCACTTGGATATGCACGTTGTGCGTATCGCTCACGGCCCCTCCCTGCTGTGCGCCATCTATCATCCCCGGGCAGTTTGTCGAGCGAACAGGGCGTTATTGTAACATTGCGGCTTTTTCAGGGTGACGCCAATGCCCCGACGACCCTGAAAAGGTTCCGCCGAAGTGCAAGATCGTTTATCGGAGCTGCTGTCGAGCGCGGGCATCGATCCGCAAACGGGAGAAGTGTATACATGAGATGATTATGTGATTGACTCAGGGATGTGCGGGATGTGCGTGTTCGACACCGGGACTTTGGAGTATGTGAATATGTATATCGCTCTGCGACAAATAACAAGGCGATACCTGCTTCAGGCATTGCAGCAAAGAGAAGAGGAGGAAACACTATGGAGTCATTGGTTTTGAAAATCGAGGGAATGCATTGTCCCAAATGTGAGGCGCGCGTCGAGAAAGCTGTAGGTGCTGTGCCTGGCGTGCTTCTGGCCCAGGCGGATCATCAGGATGACGCACTTTTGCTCAAATATGATGGCAAGCAATCGACGCTTGATTCCGTTAAGAATGCCATTTCCGCATTGGAAGATTTCGCCGTTATCGATTAATCTCGCCGACGATAACGAGGCGATGGGGGTGGTACTGTTTGGGGTTCAAAAGAACCCATAACGGAACACCCCCCCCATAGGAATCGCATCGGAGGGCCGAAAAAACGACCTCCTACTCGATGATTCCATCGCCCACGTTGCAGCGTCAGCCCGAACAGACGGAACCTTTTCTGTGGAATGATTCCGGAAGTATTGTCCTACGCGATGCTGTCCACCGCACCGGCGGCGTGCTTACCGGCCACGCGACCGCTCGTCATGGCGTTGCCCATGTTGTTTCCGGCGCTGGGGCAGCTGTAAGAGTTGCCGTAGCGCTCGCCCATTGTGTTACCCACTGCGTAGAGGCCGGGGATGACGCTGTCCTTGTTGGGGTTCAGCACGCGGTAGTAGCTGTCGA
>CAZLKG010000173.1:0-2817 GCA_964560045.1 uncultured Slackia sp. | reverse complement strand
TATAAGCAAATCGTTGTTGTCAAGCACATGAAGCTCAGCCTTGCGTCGAGCAAATTCCTCATACACCAACCTTGCCAATTCCAGCAAACTCTGGACAAGAGGACGTGCGATGAGGTGTTTGGCCTCGGCGACCAGCACCTTGCAGACCCCCTGCGCCTCTTTGGCAAGCTCCTTGTAGTCTTTCGAGCCAAAGCGAGCGTCGGGCTTGGGACAGCCGGAAAACAGCTCCACCAGCACGGCCTGATCAACGTCTCCCTCAAAAAATGCCTTATCGGCCTGCTCCAAAAACGCATCCGCCCTCGCAAGCCACGCATTACGGCTCTTGCTGGGCTTTTGCGCCAAGGCGGCTCCGCGCAAGGTGTCCATGATTTCTCTGAGGCCACGCACCAGATCGCCTGCAGGACGCGAGGGTAGTTGAGATTCAAAACAACCACAGCCCAAAAGGCTTGCTGATGCGCATTCCACCAACTCACGAAGCATGGATTCTATCGATATCGCCCCGAATGAAACCCTTGCCGAGCGCGCAGGATATTCGGAAAACAGCGCATCGGCACCTTTAGGTGAGATAAATTCGTTGACACCTTTAAGCGCCTGATCGATTGCCTCGTCAAGCAACTCGCCTGCCTGTACCTCGCCGAGCACTTCAAATGCGGGATCGATACCTAACTCGACAGCATGGGATCGCAGGATACGGGCGCACATGCCATGTATGGTCGAAATCCAAGCACCGTCAACTTTGGCGGCCTCAACCGTCATCCCCTCGGCCTTGAGGACGCTTTTCACACGGGACTTAATCTCACCAGCAGCTTTTTCGGTAAACGTGATTGCCAATACGTCATCAATGCTGCTGAGAAAACGTCCTCCATCGGAAGCGGAACCTTCCATGAGAGCCCAAGCAATGCGCTGCGTGAGCGTAAAGGTTTTCCCGCTACCCGCCCCTGCAGATACCGCTAGAGGTACATCAAGCGTCTTCACACAGGCGAGCTGACCTTGCTTGAAGGTGCTGAAATCCATACGCGCCCCTACCCTTGCCTCTTTGAGCACGACATGACGGGACACCATATACATGCGTCCTCGTTAGAAGGTGACGGTGCAACGTCACCTGCCAGCATATGCTCGATTGCTTCGGCCACACGCTCTTCGGTAGCATCAAGTAAGTCGCTCAAAGGACCCTCTCTATAGGTACAGGTATCAGCATTCAAACCCGGTACTTCCTGAGGGTTCACCGTTATAGCCTCAATGGCACCGGCAGCCCGTGGATTGCGACCATATCCCACATATATCGCTCCAACCACCTCTAGACCCAAACGTCTTCGGATGGCCTGGGCATATATGAGGGGTTGAACCTTGTTTTCTCTGATTTCCCCTTTTTTATCACGCAAATCGAAGTTCTCAGAAAGGGAACTTTTGTAGTCGATGATTACCGCCCGATTCCGATCGTCAATGTCTATGCGGTCAACCGATCCCACAAGTTTGTATCCCGCATAATCCACAGGATCAAAAACGGGTATGTCGTATTCAAAGTGGGTCGGAATGAAGGCGGGAAGCATCTCGACTTCACGAGCAAGGTAGGATACAAGCCGCTCGCCGAGTTCTTTGACTTGACGAGATTCCAAATGCGACCTGGAAACGAGCCGTCCGCTCGAGGGGGAATGACTGAGTTGTTCTTCCTCTAGTTCGCCCACCACCTCACGCATGATCTCTCGTGCTTGCTCAAGGCAGTTGGGTGTCACCTTGGTGCCCCCCTCGCCTTGAAATCTCCGGTAGAACCTCTCAAACGCTTGATGAGAGAAGGCTCCCATCTCAACCGCACCGAAGCCTTCGTCCAGATCATCGAGTCGAAGGCGACGCGAAACGAACCACTTCCGGGGACATTCGAGATAGCTTTCTATCTGCGAGGCGGAAAGGCACGTTTCCTGCAACACGTCATTTCCCGAGATCACACGCGGAAGCACAATGCAGTCCCGCCGCTGCGGTGAAACGTGCGTTCGGGACGGAAGGGGAACCGATGCCGCTATTGGCTGCTCCCCATGGGAAAGGGAAGCGTTTTCATACAAAACTTCCTCGCCACGCTCCACGACATCTGACAAAAACAGCGCGGGCAGGGCATAGCGACCCTCCAGCTCATCAGGATTCGTCGGATCCTCGCGATAACAGTCAACAAACTCATCCACCACTGCGGCGGGATAGGTAGCCACCGCGTCCTCATCGTTCAGACAGCGCTCTATGACCAGCTCGTGCGTTGGTAGTGTCACGATTGCACTGAATATTCGCCTCGCATTCTCTAACGGTGAAGAGGGCGATTCTATGCCAAGCGATTCAAGTAAGGAACTTGCCGCATCATCCCTCGTGCGCAGAGGATAATTCGCGGTGGTCATATCGCACATGATCACAGCCGAACAGGATCCGGAGGCGCGCATGGCGGCCTGCTGTTGGCTCATAACCACGACCAAAGGGTCACCCGTACCACAATGGCGCGAAACATCCACCGCGCTCCTCTCCAGGATGGCGGCGAAACCATTTAAGGATCCACCCAGCTTGAGAGAATCTTCGGCAGCGGATCGAAGACACGAAATTGCAGAAAGCTGCTCTGAGACGTAAGCCTCTCCTGAGGCGCGCATACTGTAGGCACAATCCTCAAACCACCCTGTTAGCACGGAAGCCTCAAGTGATGAGGCCAGTTCCTCGAAATACTCAAACGACGCGCTTGCCTTGGACACCAACGCAAGACATTCCTCCCTCCCTATGAGTCTGTCGGCACGCATGCGGGCATCTATGGCATACGCGCGGTCTTTGGAGACACCCGAAAAGGGATTG
>CAZLKG010000172.1:0-2886 GCA_964560045.1 uncultured Slackia sp. | reverse complement strand
GCGCCGAGATGGCCGCCGAGATCAGGTAGAACGCAATCCCTATGGCACACGCCATCCCGGAAGCAACAAGTAACAAGGCGCTGTCGAGCTGGTCAAGCTGCCCTTCGAGCGCCGTGCCAAGACCGCCGATATCGAGGCCCCCTATCGCAATTGGTACGATGCAGAAAATAAGAGCAAACGGCACAATGGCGATAAGAAGCCCCTTGCGTATGCCAAACCTTACCACGAACGGTACGACGAGCGAGGCTACTAGCAGCACAGTGGCAAGCAGAAGCAAGGCTTCGGAGAGGAGTTCTTCCCAGGAAAAACCGCTCGCTATGATCTGTGCCACTTTGGCGAACAAGGCAAAGTGCGAAAGTGCGTTCGCTACGACGGCTACGACAAGAAGCAGGGCCGATGAAATAACAAGCGCCGCTAAGGCCACGGTCGCCATGCTCGCGTAGCGCCCCAAAACGACGTCTGCACGTGAGAGAGGAAGGGACGCTCTGAATTGTTCCCACCCTCTACGTTCGTCCGTGGAAAACAGGGCACTCGCGCCGACCGCCACTATTCCGAGGAAGGGGAATGAGAGGTTCATGAAGATGACCAGACCGGGTGTTGATGAGGCATCAACCGTAAGAAAGGAGAGCACCACGATGAGTGCGAACACCGCGATGGCACCCAGGTATGAGCGCAGGATAACGAAGTCGGATACGAGCACAGCCTTCATCGCGTCTCTCCTTTCAGGACAAGATTCAGATATGAATCGATGCTTGCGCGGTCAAGCGCGATGTCGGGAAATTGCTGCGCGAAGGCGAAGCGGTCGGGTACAAGTACCGAGGTGCCATACGCATGGCGCGAAAAGCGCATCTCCCCCGAGGGGAAAAAGTTGCTTTCTGCAACGCGGTCGAACTCGGCCGCACGACACTGGGCAATGCCGGCCATATCGGTGATAGCATCCTTTTCAACAGCGAAGGCGATGCGTCCCCTGTCAATACAAACGATGTAGTCGGCGATCTTTTCGAAGTCGCTCGTGATATGGCTCGACATGAGGATACTGCGCCTCCCCTCCCCCACGAAGGTGCGCAACTCATCGAGTAGCTCATCGCGAGCAAGCGGGTCAAGCCCTGCCGTTGCCTCATCAAGGATGAGCAGGTCGGGGCTATGGGAAAGCGCACAGGCAAGGGAGAGCTTCATGCCCATGCCCCGGGAAAACTTCCTGATGGCTTTACGTTCCGGCAGCCCGAACTTACGTACGTAGTTGCTGAATACCGTTGCATCCCAGCGCTCGTAAGCGGCGGCCATGATGGTGCCGGCCGCGCGAACGGTACTGTATTCGGGAAGCATGCATGCGTCGAAGACGACGCCCGTGCGCTGTTTGGCAGCCGGACTTGTGACGGACTCGCCAAACAGGCTAATCTCGCCGGCATCGGGGTGGATAAGGCCGAGTGCTGTCTTGATTGTCGTTGTCTTTCCGGCACCGTTTGCCCCGATGAGTCCCACGATACTCCCTGCGGGCACGGCGAGGTTTACGTTTTCAAGCGCGAAACCGTCGTAGCGCTTGGTGAGACCTCGTATTTCCAGTAGGTGTTCCATACCATTCCCTGTTCGTGAGCGATTGTCTATTTCAACAAAACCGAGAGCGACACGCTGCTTTCTGTTTCCCTTCTTCGTGTCAGCAGCGCTAGCTGTTAGCGAGCACATCGAGCATATCGTGCAGATCGGCAATGCCCACACGCATGATCTGCGCCTCATCGATGGCCTGGGTGAGCAGCTCTTCGATGTGGCGCAGTTTCTCCTCGCGGAAAAGCTCGGCGTTGCCTGAGGCAACGAAGCTACCCTTGCCCTGCACGGTGACGATAAAGCCCTGTGTCTCAAGATCGGCGTAAGCACGTTTGGTGGTGATGACGCTCACATGCAAATCATTCGCGAGTGCTCGAATTGAAGGCAGCTGGGTTCCCTCAGCAAGCCTCCCATTCGCAATGTGCGCCCGAATCTGCGAGGTTATCTGCTCATAGATTGGTTTGTCGCTCGCGTTTGAAATGATGATGTCCAAAGGGGTCCCTCTCCATTTCTCCGTCCTGCTGCGCGCGGCAGGACGGTTCTGCGCGATGATGCGTCCCGGCGTCCCAAGCGCATCTAGTGTGTATACTCACTATACTCAATATACTCATAGAGAAAGAGGGTGTCAATACCCATTGAGAAGTTTCGATTCCGAGTAAATTTCCCACGCCACAACAAGAGACGCATGAATCAAGGATGGTGTGTTTATTGCGTCTTATTGCGTCCCCTCGCGGGGTTAAAGGGTATCAACCTTTTCGAAGCAGGTGCGTCCAAACTCCAATAAAAGCCACGTTTTTCCTACCTGACGGGCTCCGCGCAGGACAAGCGGTTTGCGGCCGTTTGAATGTGCCTATTGTGCGAGCTCATCAAGAATGATACGTCTCATGAAACCCCCGCTCCTTGCATCTCCATTAGAGTCTTATTGAGGTTACTGAGATTGTGCTACTTACACATTTTCCTTTTGAAAATGTGTAAACTGTGCCACTTTTTTCCTTTGAAAACTGTGCTTCCTTATCGCATGAACTCCACAGACAGTAATGTCACGTCTCGATTCGTAGTTACGCTAGAGGTCGCTCGGATACAACCCCCTTCTGATACGCCTCAAGCAAACGTTTCAGCTCGACCGCCCGCCGCTTGAGACACTTGCCGGTATCTGTGTCAGCAACCATGACTCGTTCATCTGCGCGCTCCACAAGGCGACGCGATGAGCGAATATCCAGTTCGTGCTCCACTGCGGCCTGCATCGATTCAAGCGGCTCGTGCGCAGCAAGTATGGATCCGTACGAATCGGAGATAAGCGTATAGCCCGCAATACCCGTGGTTGGCTGATAGGCTCGCGAAAAA
>CAZLKG010000171.1:0-2900 GCA_964560045.1 uncultured Slackia sp. | reverse complement strand
GCGCGCTTATTCGCCGTGAAGCGTTTGAATGCATACCCCGTCCGTGGTTTCGCTATGTGGAATATGACGATGGTGCGGTGCTATCCGAAGACAACTACTTTTGCGACAAGGCTGCGCGTCGTGGTCTTTCCATAGAGGCTGATGGACGTGTTCGTTGTGGGCATGTCTCGCCGTCTGTCATGTGGGCAGAAAGGGGGTGATACAATGGAAGGCATAGTGCTTACACAGTTCGCAGGGCAGATTGCGATGATGGCACTTACAGGTGTTGTCGGCTGGCTTGCTGGCAAGATAAAAGGAGCCAAGCAAGAGCGCCAGGACACCCAGAGAAAGGAGCAAGAAGAGCGTGACCGTTCACGCGATGTCCAGCGTTTGTTGCTCTATTACCGCATCCACGATCTCTTCGTGAAATTTGTCGTAAATGCGCAGTCCATAACATCCGCCGAAAAGCACGAGATTGAAGAGCTTTATGAGCTTTACAGGGAGCTGGGGGGCAATGGCGAAGGCCAGCGCATGTATAAGGAACTAATGGCTCTCAAAACGACTTAGGAGGTATGAAATGGCAGAGAAAAAGATATGGAACAGCCAGATGGTGGCTGCCATAGTACGACTTGTTGTGATGCTTATCGCAGCCGTTGCGGGGGGCTTTGGCCTTACCGTAGACGCTGACAGCCTGCTTACCATTGCGGCATGCATCGTAGCACTCGGCGCTGGCGTGTGGTCGTGGTGGCAAAATAACAACATCACGGAGGCGGCGCAGCAAGCGCAAAACTATCTGGACGCGATACGCGCCTCGAGCAAAAAGGAGGACGAAGAATGACCGATATCGAAGCCATCATTGAGGACGTGCCTACCGAAACCATAGATGTAGATGAAACATGGGAATCCATCGCCACGGCAGAGCTGGAAGCCGAGCATGAGGCAATGGGGAAAGGCGATGAGGAATAATGGATTGGACAACGCTTGAGACGGATTCTACGCGCCTCGTGCCCTCATCGTGCTATACCAGCGGACGCGGCGGTAACTCGATTAAATACATCGTGCTCCATCACAACGCCGGGAATCTTTCGCATGCGGGGGTGTATTCCGCCTTTGTCAAGAACAGCACGTCTACGCACTACAACGTAGATTCAGCCGGGACAATATGTCGCTACGTGGCGGATGCCAACACCGCATATCACGCCGGGGACTGGTCTTACAACCAAAGGTCAATTGGCGTCGAACACTGCAACACCTCAAGCTCAAGCCCCTGGACGATACCCGACGAAACACTTGAGGCGGGCGCGCACCTTGTCGCCGCACTATGCGTTTACTATGGCCTGGGAAAACCTGTTTACGGAGAGAACGTGATGTTTCATCAGGACATCAAAGCCACGGCGTGTCCTGGTGAAATCGCGGGTTCGCAAAAGACGGAGTATTTCAACCGGGCGCAATATTGGTACGGTCAGATGACCAGCTCATCTACTAGTAGCTCATCAAGTTCATCCTCTAGTAGCTCATCAAGTTCGTCCTCTAGTAGCTCTTCAAGCTCTCTCGACCTTGGAACCGACCTCACCATCTGGGGGCCGAAATTCAGCAAAGCTCTTCAGACGCAGCGAGGGACAACGGTCGATGGGGTTATCTCGTCACAGGCGAGCAGCAACAAGCAGTACAACACGGCCACGAGCGACACCTTTGAGTGGGTGAGTAGCGCCAGCGGATCCAAGGTGATTAAGAGTCTCCAGACCATGCTCATCAATGCCGGGTACAGCTGCGGCAGCGATGGGGCAGACGGCCACTATGGTAAAAACTCCATCAAGGCGCATCAGAATTGGCTCAAGGCGCAGGGCTATAGCATTGGGTCATCCGGCGTTGATGGCTATCATGGAAAGGACACTAATTCCGCGATGGCAAAGGCGCTCAAAGCGTACAAGTACAAGGCGTGAGGCGCACATCCCAAGCGTGTCCCAAACGTGCAAAAAACGCTCATTTTTTGCCAAATATGAGGTACTATCGATAAGGAAAGGCCAGGTTATACGCTTATAGCGTCACCGTGCTACTGTGGGGCACTTGTGGTCAATATGAAGATTCTCTCCTGAGCTGGGATATATGGAAAAGGCTGTAGATTCTTCCACTGATGATCAAAGACGACCACATCAGGCCACCTGAATATATCAAAACCATGTCCAATGAGGGCTGCAATAAAGCGGTCATCCGTTTTGCAGAACGACTGAATATGGCGAAAATCGAGGACATGATACAAGAAATTCCGGAACAAGCGCTTGGGCTATCCGTCATGTCCTCGATTCAAAAAGAGTTTAATGTAACGCTCTTGGAAACAGTTTACGAAACCAAACTGGGATCTGTTGCAGAAAAACTTTTAGGGGAAGAACCAGGAGATGGGATCAAGCCCAATCGTTCGCACTGATCTTTCGCTGCACCGTCTTGACAATTGTGAGAGAGGAGCCGCAGGAATGGAGTCGTAGCGTCGAAGACCATAATGCTTCTCTTTCCGGGAGAAATCCACGCCGTTTACCCGATGAAGTAC
Organism: uncultured Slackia sp.; assembly: GCA_964560045.1. GTDB lineage: Bacteria > Actinomycetota > Coriobacteriia > Coriobacteriales > Eggerthellaceae > Slackia. The sequence goes on along the minus strand of CAZLKG010000171.1, from coordinate 376 downwards.
GCCGCTTACCGCCAAGGGAATTATTTTTTGAAATCCGAAGCTCTGTACAACTCTTCGGTTTCTCACAGTCTTTGCGTCCGTATCGTGCTGAATCCTTGCACAGCATCCACACATTCGCAGAACCTGAGGTGTTTTATCCACTCCTCATTCCACAGCGGTTCCACAGCAGGTTCTCAGGCATTCTGCATGGCTGGGAAAAATTGAGAAGATGGGAAAAACGGTTGACGCGTGAAGAGGGAACCCTTACCATGCCCATCTGCGCTTGAGCTTGATGCGCGAGAGGTGCCGTCGCATACGTAGAGCGCAGCAGAGTGTGAGTGCACTGGGGTGTAGTATAATGGTCAGTACAACGGATTCTGGTTCCGTCTGTGAGGGT
>CAZLKG010000170.1:0-2939 GCA_964560045.1 uncultured Slackia sp. | reverse complement strand
CGGCCCGCATAGCTGCCGCATTGTAGCACAGGGGCGCTCCAGGATGGCTTTCAGAGCTTGAGCGATTACCGGTATTCCTGACCAAGAAAGGTTTCCTATGGATTTCTCTCGGTGCTGTGCGATTGTGGGGTCGGCTTCGTTTGACGCCGAGCATTTCCTGGCCGAATGCGACACCGGACGCTTTGCGTGCGTGCTTGCCGCCGATGGTGGGCTTGCGCATCTCGATCGCATAGGCATCTCACCCGATGTGGCTCTGGGGGACTTCGATTCGCTCGGATATATCCCTAACGCCCCATGCGTAGAGCGCCATTCCGTGATGAAGGATGCCACCGACTTGGAGTTAGCCTTCAATTGGGCCTGGCGTGAGGGATATTCCTCCGCTGCGGTATACGGTGCTCTTGGCGGCAGGCTCGATCAGACCCTGGCGACCCAGCAAATACTTGTGCATTTTGCCCGCTGCGGCATGAGTGTTGCTGCGGTGGGTGAGGGATGTCTGCTCATTGCTCTCTCATCGCATGGTCGCCCTCGGACGGACGTTTTGCACCAGGCGGAAAAAGATGCACACGAATCTAAGGCGTCCAACAATTTGACACCTGCTTACAGGCCGTCCTCAAAGGATCAGGCGTTCGGCCTGCGCCCCTATCCCAACTCAGTCAACTTGCCGGCAAAGACCGAGGGAATCGTATCGGTTTGCGCTATGGGCGGCGATGCAAGAGGCGTCACGGAGCGGGGTTTCCTCTATGAGATAGAGGGCGCTGTGTTGCCCTGTGATTCATCCCTTGGTATTTCTAACGAGCTTGTGGGTCGCTCCGCGCATATCGAAATTGCCGATGGAGATGTGCTTGTGTTTATGCCCGTATTCCCGCTTTCCTCGCTTACCTAAAACCGAGCGGCCCTTCTTTGGATACTCGGACACGTTGGAGACATTGGATGCGCTGGTATGCGCCGTTTTTCTGGCGATTGCTACCGTGGCGTCCTGTGGTGACACGATTTGTGCACAGAGATCTATAATCGCGCGCGCACATATGGGGAGCTCGCCAGAGCGGGCTGAGAGGGGGCTTTTGGCCCCGACCCGCAGAACCTGACATGGGTAATGCCAACGAAGGGAGAGAACATGTCTATTTGTGCATCCATTTCCTCCTGCGCCCAATCCGTGCGCAACACCACTCCGCTCGTTCATTGCATCACGAATTATGTGACCGTTGAGAGTTGCGCTAACGCACTGCTTGCGGTGGGAGGCAGTCCCATCATGAGCGATGAGCCGGCCGATGTGGAGGATATCACCACCATCTGCGACGCACTGGTGATCAATATCGGCACATTGAATATGCGAAACATCGAGGGAATGAGGCTTGCAGGCCGCCGGTCGGCCTCTTTGAATCATCCGATCGTAGTCGATCCGGTGGGTGCAGGCGCGTCGGATTTGCGTACCAAAACAGCTTGCGAGCTGCTTGACTCGCTTCCCGTGACCCTTGTCCGAGGCAACATGAGCGAAGTAAAGGCGCTTGCCGGAGGCTCTGCAGCAACTCAGGGGGTTGATGTCAATCCTGAGGATGCCGTGACCGATATGGAATCGGCGCGTCGGGCTGCGGCATTCGCGCGTGATTTTGCGGCGAAGGCAGGATGCGTCGTGGCTATCACCGGCCCCATCGATATTGTTGCCGATGCTGTGCGCGCATACGCCGTAAAAAACGGTACGCCAATGCAGGGGCGCATTACGGGCTCGGGATGCATGCTTTCCGCCATCAGCGGTGCCTATGTGGCCCATCATGCCAAAGATGCACTAGATGCTGCGCTTGCGGCGGTGGTACACATGGGTGTGGCCGGCCAGCAGGCTCACTCACGCCTGACCGATGCCGACGGTACCGCAACGTTTCACACCTATCTCCTTGACGCATTGGCGTTGCTTGGTGGTGAAGATCTGGCGCGACTCGCTTCCGTGGAAGAACTGTAGGCATGGCATCGGACGCTAGGGCGAATTTTGCCTTAAACGCCAAAGCGCGCGGCCTGCCCAATGTTTGCCGCCCCGTGTGCTGCGGTCAGAGAAGCGCCCATGACCTCCGTCGTAGCATGCGCTTGTATGCGGTGACCGACAGCACCTGGCTCGCCGGGCGCTCGCTTGCCGACTGCGTTGCGCAGGCTCTTGAGGGGGGTGTGACCTTCGTGCAACTTCGCGAGAAGCACCTGTCTACGCGCGAAATCGTAGCCCTTGCCTCAACGATTGTGCCTCTATGCCACGCGGCGGGAGTACCCTTTGTCATCAATGACGACGTTGAGGCGGCTTTGCTATCGGGAGCGGATGGCGTCCATGTTGGCCAGTCCGATACGGCCTGCGCTGAAGCACGCCGCATTCTGGGATCCGATGCGATTGTGGGCGTGTCTGCACAAACGGTGGAACAGGCTCTGGCCGCCGAGGCTGCCGGTGCCGACTATCTTGGTGTGGGCGCTCTCTTCAAGACGGACACTAAGGCCGATGCCGCCGTCGTGTCGCGCGAGGAACTTGCGGCGATGTGCGCTGCAGTGAGCATTCCGGTGGTGGGAATAGGCGGCCTTAATGCTTCGACTGTAAGCATCCTGGATGAAACGGGTGCATGCGGGGCGGCTGTGGTTTCAGCTCTGTTCGCGAAAGACGACATCAGAGCCGCTGCGCGAACCTTGCGCTTTGTACTCGATGGGTTGAGTCTAGGGTAGATAACATTTTTAGAACGTGCATGCGCACAGGCGCAGCCACAGAGCTACTATAGAGAATCATGGAGGATGGGGAGTATGTCCTACACTTTGAAAAGCGTGCTTTCAATAGCGGGATCCGACAGCTCGGGCGGGGCCGGTATTCAGGCGGATATCAAAACGATAGAGGCCATGGGTCTTTTTGCCCAGACGGTGATAACAGCCCTCACTGCGCAAAATACGATGGGGGTTACCGACGTTCTTAACACGGA
>CAZLKG010000169.1:0-2968 GCA_964560045.1 uncultured Slackia sp. | reverse complement strand
TAACCTCGGCCACATCCGATGACTCTATCGTGGGCTTTATCCTGATGAATCAGCGTACGGGTGAAAGCAATTTTTATTCTGTATCCGGTGCTACTGAGACTTCTGCCATGGAGTCAGCCGAGGGCCAGGTTCAGCAGATGCGCTATGATGCAACCTTCCCCATTTTGATTAATGTGGCTGATCGTCCCACCTACTTCATGGCCCTCAAGGACAGTGCCGGATTGGTGAAGATGTATGCGATGATCGATATCGAGAGCTATCAGAACGTGGCTGTGGGCGACACGGTTGAAGAAACCCAAGAGGAATATCTTTCAATGATAGGTGTGGACACCTCCGAGACCTCTGATGCTTCCGATACCTCCGACACTTCCGATGGGACAAGCTCCGAGAATGCGATATTCATAAGCGGGGTGATTTCATCCATCACACAAGTGGTTGTGGATGGCAACTCGCATTTCTACGTCATGCTCGAAGGCGATGAGAATATCTATGATTTCGCCCTGCCAAGTATGGTGGAAATTCTCGCCTACAGCGTAGGTGATTCCATAGAGTTCACCTGTATCCCGAGCGACCAAATTTTTGAGGTTCAATCGTTTGACGATGTCACTGCGGAGGATTCCTCTGACGCCTCCGATGACTCAGAGTCTTCGTCCTCAGATGATTCTGCCGATGCCGACACCGCTCAGACTTGAGAAGCGGCGAGAGGAGTTCTGAGGGATTCTGAGAATCAAGCATAGGTGGTGATTTTGAGATTTTCTTTGTCACGGCGCTTTAACGGGTAGAATGCGCCCGTGCGCCTGCAAAGGTGCCCTGTGAAAATATTGTTCCGCTGCCGAAGACAGCAGGTACCGAAGGGTTTAATCGCGAAAGCGGCCGGCCGAGGTGGGCGCCGAGGTAGTTGTGCGGCTCCTGCGTCTTCGATCAGGGGCCGCTTTCCTTTTACGGAGGCGGTTTACCTGCGTGGCGGAGCGGCTACGCAGTTGGAAAAGGAGGTGAATCGTAATGCCGAACAAACGAAACATCGAAAACGTCGCGAAAATCACCGAGCAGTTAGAGGGTATCACCGCCATGTGGGTGGTCGATTACCGTGGCCTGACGGTAAAGGAGACAGAGGTTCTGCGTCGCAGCCTTCGTGAATCCGGTGCTGTCATGGCTGTGCACAAAAACACCCTCATGCGTCTGGCTATGGACAATGCAGGCATGCCTTCTTTGGGCGATGCGCTCTCCGGCCCTTCCGCATTCGTGTTTGCCGAGGGCGACCCTGTGGCTTCTGCAAAGGTCATCAAGGATTTCGCGACAAAAAATGCCAACCTTGTTATCAAGGGCGGCATCATGGACGGTGTTGTCTACGATGCGGGTCAGGTCGAGGCGATCGCGTCTCTGCCGTCTCGCGAACAGCTTTACGGCCAGCTTGCCGGTCTCATTTCTGGCTTTGCCCGTCGTATTGCCGTCTCTATCAACGGAGTGTCATCCGGCATGGCCCGTGCGCTCAAACAGGTCGCAGAGCAAAAGTCTGCAGCCTAAAATCCCCGCACGACCAAAGTGCGGCTTAAGGCGCGCTCTGGCGCGTCCCTAACAGTGAAAACCGCCGTATGTGCGGGGAAGTGAAAGGAAGAACAATGGCCAAATTGACCACTGAAGAGATTATCGAAGCTCTCAAAGAGATGACCTTGCTTGAGGCTTCCGAGCTTGTTGATGCTATCTGCGAGACCTTCGGCGTTTCCGCCGATGCCCCTGTGGCCGTGGCTGCTGCCGGTGCCGCTCCTGCTGAAGCCGTCGAGGAAAAAACCGAGTTCGATGTCGTTCTTGAGGGTTATGGCGACAACAAGATTGCTGTCATCAAGGCTGTCCGCGAGATCACCAGCCTGGGTCTGAAAGAGGCTAAGGAGTTGGTCGAGAGCGCTCCCAAGGCTGTCCAGGAGGCCATCTCCAAGGACAAGGCCGAGGAAATCAAGGCCAAGCTGGAAGGGGCTGGCGCTGCCGTTACCTTGAAGTAAGGTTATATCGACATCCACCTTTCCAACGCGTAAGGCGCGAAGGGCTTAGGGCGTCCGCTTTGGCTCTTCGCGCCGCTTGTTGGTAAGCACGATATCCCAAGTCGTTTGAAAGAGGCATCTGCGGTGTTGACGCGTGGGGACAAGACCAACGCGATGCGCGCCCTTGAAGCCAAGGGCATTCCGTTTGTGTGTCGCTTCTATGACGGAAGCCAGGGACCCTCAGGTGTAGAGGTGGCTCACATCTTGGGTCAAGACCCTGAGAGGGTTTTCAAGACGCTCGTTGTGGCAGGAAGGAGTGGTGGACATTATGTGTTCATGCTTCCTGTTGTGTGCGAGCTTGATCTGCGCAAGGCTGCAGCCGTAGTGGGGGAGAAAAGCGTTGCCATGGTCAAATCGCGCGAGCTTTTGCCGTTGACCGGATACGTTCATGGGGGATGCAGCCCCATTGGTATGAAAAAAACTTTTCCAACTTGTATCGATGAGACGGCTACGATGTTTTCTCACATCATGTGTTCGGGCGGTCGTATCGGATGTATGGTAGAGCTTTCAGTAGAAAGTCTGCTGGATATCATAGGCGCACGAATTGCCGACATCACCATGTAGCGCCATGTAATGTCACCGTGCAGTATTACCATGTAACGCCATCAAGGAGCACGCTTTCAGTCGAGCGCTTTCAACTGAGGCATTCAGATGGGTCGTTCTCAGGTAGCTCTTGCAGATGTGTCGGCAGGCGAACCCTTGCGGGTGTGCTCCTCGCAGGCGAGCTTTGCAGGCGAGCGAGATATGCAAGGGTTAGGCAATCAAGGAATCAAGGGGATTCGGCAGGCGAGCGAGATGTGTGGATAAAGTCTCTTGCAATGCGCAAGGCGCTTTGCCATAATGTGCGGGCTGCATAGCGTCCCCATAGTCTAGAGGTTAGGACGCGGCCCTTTCAAGGCTGAGACACGGGTTCGATTCCCGTTGGGGGCACC
>CAZLKG010000168.1:0-2969 GCA_964560045.1 uncultured Slackia sp. | reverse complement strand
CCGGTCTTTGGCAGGCAACAAGGCGCAATGATGCCACCTTTGAAAGCGGCGAGCGTCAAGCAATCGAGCTTGAGTACGTACAAAACGCCGGCTTTGCCATGGACGCGCGCATCTTCCTTTCCACCTTCGGCGCCATGTTTGGCAAGAGGCGGTCGGGACGATGAGAATTCTCTACTTCTCGCAATTCTTCGCGCCGGAGAGCATAGCCGGGGCGTTTCGTGCGGTCGACCACGCCAGGGCATGGGTTGAAGCTGGGCATGATGTCACCGTTTTCACCGGGTGGCCCAACTACCCTACGGGACGCCTCTCCGATGGCTACGAGATGGTGCGCCTTGGTGAGGAGGAGGTCTACGGCATCCGCGTACTGCGCTCCGAGTCTGACATCCGCCCCAACAAAAACTTTGCCGATCGCGTCAAGGCGGGCGTGAGCTTTGTCTTTAACGGATGGCGTAACCTCACCGCAAAGGGTTCTCCCGTGGGGGCGGGCTACGATGTGGTGCTCGCCACGAGCGGCACGGTTTTTGCCGCCTGGCTCGGTGCTCGCTATGCCAAGCGGAACCGCATTCCCCTTGTGATGGAGTTCCGTGACCTCACCTGGCGTCAAATGATTGCCACGGGAAGCGCCGAGGGTGCCATCAAGGTTCGTCTCATGCGGGCTCTTGAGCTCGGCATGTGCTCCAAGGCTGTCCGAGTTGTCACCCTCACAGAGGGGTTCAGGCGCGAACTCGTTGCAAACGGAGTGAGCGAAAGTAAGGTTGCTGTTGTCCCAAACGCGGCCGACATCGTTCCGTGTGTTCACGACTGGGCGGGCAAGCTTCGCCTCGGCTACTTCGGCACCATGGGTATCTCGCAGGATGTTGTGCGTACGCTCGACCTTGCAGCTGGACTCCATCACGACGGGTTGCTCGAAAGCTACTCCCTCATCGGGGAGGGGGCGGCTCGTGACTCGGTCAAGTCCGCGTTGGCATCCGGTGGCTACCCGTTCGCCTCGCTTTCCCATGGCATTCCGAAAGATGAACTTGAGCCGCATTACGCCGCCGTTCACATGACAGTGGCGTCCCTGCAGCACGACGAAAACTTCTCCGAAACTATTCCCTCGAAGATCTTCCAGTCGTTCGCGCGCGGCACGCCGATCCTGTTCGTCGGCCCCGAGGGAGAGGCCGCCCGCCTCGTGCGCGAGAGCGGTGGTGGGATCGCCCTGTGCGGGGACGATGGGGAATGTACAGAAGCGCTCCGCGCATTCGCGAGAGGTTCCGACCTTCCGGGGAGGCTCGCCGCGATGGGCGCGAGCGCGCGCGACTTCATGGAGCGTAACTACACGAGGAGTCAGATGGCGGATCGCATGCTTGGCATCTTAGAGGATGCCGCAGCGGGTGCCCGCCACAAGCGATAAGGAGCAAGAAATGGTCAACGTCATAGGGCTCGGTTATATAGGATTACCCACTGCGCTCATGATGGCTTCGCACGGAATTGAGGTTGTAGGCACGGACTATAACGAAGAGCTCGTTGCCACGCTCAATGTGGGAAAGACCACCTTTAAGGAGGAAGGGCTTGATGAGCTGTTCGCTGACGCTGTGAAGGCTGGTGTGAAGTTCACCACTGAGTACCAGGTTTGCGACACCTACATCGTATCTGTGCCTACTCCCTACGACAAACTCAACAAAAAGATTGATCCTGCCTATGTTGTGGCCGCTTGCAAGACAGTTCTTGAGATTGCCCCTAAAGGTGCCGTTCTTGTCATCGAATCTACGATTTCCCCGAAGACAATTGACCGCTTTGTGCGGCCACTGCTTGAGAAGACAGGACGTGAAGACATATCCCTTGTGCATGCGCCTGAGCGCATCATCCCGGGCAACATGGTCCATGAACTTCTTCACAACAACCGCACCATAGGGGCGGATGATCCCGAGGTTGGCAAAAGAGTTGCCAAGCTTTACGCCAGTTTCTGTGAAGGCGAGATTGCCATTACTGATATCTGTACTGCCGAGATGACCAAGGTCGTGGAAAACACCTACCGCGCGGTAAACATCGCCTTTGCTAATGAGCTTGCCAAGGTGTGCCGCATTAGCGGTATGGATATCTATGAGGTCATCCGCATTGCGAACAAACACCCCCGTGTAAACATACTGCAGCCTGGTCCGGGTGTAGGCGGCCACTGTATACCCGTAGATCCTTGGTTTCTTGTAGGTGACTATCCTGAGACAGCGAATTTCATTCGTTTAGCGCTTCAGACCAACTTCTCCATGCCTGAGTATGTGTTGCGTCGCACTCATGAGGTCATGACTGAGCACGATATTACTGATCCCTCAAAGGTGGGCATTTACGGTCTTACCTACAAGGAGGACGTGGATGATGTGCGCGAGTCTCCGACACTGCAGATGTTGGAGGTGCAAGCTGAACACCTTTGCGGACGTTCCATGAAGGTCTATGACCCATGGGTGGAAACAGACATTGTTCCTAATCAGGTGCACTCAATGGAAGAATTCCTCGACGGCTTAGAGATGGTCATCGTTATGGTTGGGCATTCCCAGATTAAGGATAAGCCCGAAGTATTTGGCAAGTGTATCCTCATCGACCCGCGCAACGTTATGGGCGACGGCGAAAACGTCTATAAGCTCTAGGGTGATAGCTGTGCGCAAGAAAGTCATGCTTATCTTCGGGACGCGCCCAGAGGCCATCAAGATGTGTCCGCTCGTGAGGGAGCTCAAGTCTCGTCCTGATAAGTTCGAGACGGTTGTTTGTGTTACCGGTCAGCATCGTGAGATGTTGGATCAGGTGCTAGAGGTGTTCGGGGTTGTCCCTGACCACGACCTTGCAATTATGAAGCCGGGACAAACGCTGTTCGATATTACTTCAGACGTGCTACTGAAGATCAAGGCCGTCCTAGATGAGGAACTTCCGGATGTCGTGCTCGTTCACGGCGACACCACGACCTCATTTGCAGCAGCATTATCAGCGTTTTATCTCCA
>CAZLKG010000167.1:0-3133 GCA_964560045.1 uncultured Slackia sp. | reverse complement strand
GCCGTGTGGCAAATAGACGATCATAGCGCCGCTGTGTTGACGGTGGACTTTTTCACGCCCGTTGTCGATGACTCCTACGAATTTGGGCGTATCGCCGGTGCCAATGCGCTTTCCGATGTGTTCGCCATGGGCGCCAAACCCTTTGTAGCCCTTAATCTCCTTGCCCTCGACAGTTCGCTTGGCGCCGATGTAGCTGCCGCTATTCTGCGTGGTGGCGCGGATGCAGTACGTGAAGCGGGCGCACTTGTGGCGGGAGGCCACACTATTGATGATGATGAGCCAAAATACGGGCTTTCAGTGTTTGGTCTTGTTGATCCTCATCACATCATACGCAACAAAGGCGCACAGATTGGCGATGTACTCTACCTTACCAAGCGTCTCGGCACGGGCATCGTAAGCGCTGCCCGCAAGATTGGTTCCCTCACCGAAGAGCAGGCACGTCCCACAATTGAATCAATGATGGAACTCAATGCACATGCAAGCCTCGCCATGCTCGAAGCAGATGTGCATGCAGCAACCGATGTCACCGGATTTGGCCTTGCCGGACACCTCCACGAAATGTTAGACGCAAGTGGTGTTGCGGCTGTACTCGATTTTGCCACCCTTCCACTCTTTGATAATGTGTGGGAACTCTCATGCGCCTATTGTCGTCCAAATCGCAGCTTTTCGATCATGGATATAGCTGAAACCTATATTTGTCAGGAAAAATTGGACGATGAGGAGTACGACAACCGCATGGGCGTCATATGTGACCCCCAGACTTCAGGTGGATTGCTTGTGGCTATTTCACCTGAAAATACCGTGGTGTTTGAGCAGGCCTTTCTTAAACGGGCAGGCCGGCTTCCCTGGCGCATAGGACGCATCATCGAAGGAGTAGCCGGTACCATCCGCTTTAGCGATGGCCACTAAAGGGCGGCCACCAACACTACGCCGCCCTCATCCTCACGATAGAGCGAGGCAAGACCATGCGCTTCCTTAATTCCGGCAATGCACGCCCTTGCCTCCTCATTGTTGGATGCCTTAAAGCATAAAGTCATGCCGCACCCAGCAGTAATGGATCGCGGCGTGGGAATCATGGCATGAGCGATATCCGTATCGCTTAGTGAAGCGTGTGCCGCCATTGCAGCATGAGTCGATTCAAAGGCCATAAGAAACGATGCCATGAACTCCCCTTTATCCCCTATCAAACGTACGCCAACACCTTACAGCGTGATGACCTTTCCCGCTTCCTGCATCCGACCAAGGATGTCATACATATTTGATACCGTACCTACCTCGAGATTATCCTTAACTCCATAGAAGTCAAGGCACGTTCCGCATACCAACACCTCAGTGCCCTTTTCAACAAGGGTCTTCACGTTTTCGACTACCTGAGGTTCCTCACCGGCAACGAGTTTCACCCCGGAATTCATGAACAGCAGCGATACAGGCACCACATCGGATTCAGACAGGGTGTAGATCGCCATTTTCATAAGGTTGCGTCCCAGTTTTGGATCACCATCACCCACATGATCACGACTCACGAATACCGCATAGCCACATCCATCAGAACCGCACGCATCACTGGAAAGTGCCGAGGTGAGCATGGCAGCCTCTGGGGATGCCTGTGTGCCATCGCCCTCTGTAAAGGAAACGAGCCAGCCGCCCTCAATGGCGTCCACCGCTACCGCCATACCCTTCTTCTCGGCAAGGCGTGTCAGGTTCTTTACTGCGGTTTCGTTATCAACTTGCACGGCAAGATCAATACAGCCCGCATCAAGCTCCTTCTTCGCCAAAACGAGCGGCTTGGGGCACTGCAGCCCGAATGCGTCAACGATTTTTGTTTCCATGTCAGTTTCTCCTTCCGCATATGGGTCTGCTTTCCAAGCAGCCCGCATGAGAAATCTTTAGAGCATCTCAATAAAGGCTGCGATACGCGTCTCCAGCTGACCTGCGTCGCCGGGGGCGTAATCCGTCTCGAGCTTGAGATACGGTATCCCCTTTTCCTCGCACGTACGCTCCATAAGCGCTGACTCCACATTAAAGGTATGACACGCCTGTAGCACCATCTCTATCACGCCATCTACGTGGTACTTATCAGCCATCTCCATCGTATTCTCGATGCGACCCGTATTGGGAGTCATCACCGAGCAGTTAATGGAAAGATAGCGATCGGAAATGGCGCGAAGAATATCGTCTGCATCCTCATCAACAAGCATGCTCTGCGTACGTTCCCCTGAACAATCATCAAGGCACACGATGACGCCGCCATTTCTTTCGATAGTCATGCCCACCTTTTGGATAACGCCACCCGAAGGACACCCTGTCAGAAGGATGCGCTTGGCAGAAGCGGCAACCGGACGGTCGCCATTTTTGTATGCTGACTCACGCTCGTCAGCAAGGTTCTCAACGCTTGCAACAAAATTTTCCACATTAAAGCTAAAGGTGCTCTTCACGATCGTGGTCATAAGCTCCGTACCCGTCATAGCGGGAGGTTCACATTCCTGCAGCTCATACAAGCGCCTAAATGCGCGACGTGAGCGGTTGCGAAGTTTTACGGCTTTGCGTAGGGAGTCATCGGTAATCTCTACATCAAAGCGACGCTCAAGCTCCTCTTTGAGCAGCTTGACCTCTTCATACCAAATATCGTTTGAATACGAACGCGTCTGGCTTTGGGGAAGATGGAGAACATGAACCGGTTTAAGCTCGGACAAAAGCTCATACATCTTTTTCTTACCGTCGCAGGTAGTTTCCCCCACAATCAGATCGGAAAAGTAGGTATAGGGGCATTTTTGCGTAAGCGCGAAACCGTATGTGCCCTTGATCAAAGGACAGAGATTCTTTGGGAGCACCGTTTCGGCATCGGGTACGGTTTCATTGCTGGTTCCGCACAGACCAACCGCAGCCATGCCGGCCGCATCGAACAGTTCCATTGGCGTATAGGAACAGAGCACGCCCGCCAGCTTACCCCCGTTTTGCTTGAATTCCATCGCAGCGACAAACCCCGCACGCCGCGCATCATCAAATTCATCGAAAATAGCAGGCAAATCGGTAGGTGCGCTTGTTACGCAATCCTTTTGAGCAACAGACTCCATAGTAGTCCCCCTTTTCGTTGCCGTGTTTTTATTTTACGTCGTACCATCACATGTAGTTC
>CAZLKG010000166.1:0-3177 GCA_964560045.1 uncultured Slackia sp. | reverse complement strand
GGCCGACGCTATCGTGCGATCGGGATTTGTTGCCGCCTGTCTGAGGGCTGATGTTCCCACCAGACGCTTTCCTTCCTTGGCAAACGCCACCACGCTGGGGGTGGTTCGGTCGCCTTCTGCGTTGGGTATAATTGTGGGGCGACCGCCTTCAAGTGTAGCCACGCAGCTGTTCGTGGTTCCCAAATCAATTCCTATGGCTGCCATGCACGCTCCTTCGTCTCGATCTTCTTTCGGCTTTTGTGCTTTTTCAGATATAGAACCCAAATCCCGGCGCGCAGAACCTGCATAGTGTTGGGCCACAGCACCACACGCCAAGGCAGAGAGCCATGGGGTTGATCGTGGTCACGGTGAACCCGTGCTCTTCTCCCTGTCTCTGATAGGAGTCGCCGGAGTATTGGAACGCCCGTTGGGCGTGGAGGTATTCTTGGTTGCTTGGATCCATCTGCACGGCTTTGCGGATATGTTCCACAGCTGCCAGCGTGTTTCCCGCTCCGTGATTAGCTATGGCAACGAGGTAGTGCCACCGGGCATCGCGCTGCGTGCTCACCATGGTGTTGAGGGCGGTCAGAGCGCGGCGGTATTGCCCGGTATTGATGTCGTTAATGGCACTGCGCACGGTGGCGCAGTCGCGAGGAATTGCTTCGGGATGTATGGGGGCACCGTCGTCTCTGCCGAAACCGCCAAATCCGAACAGGTCATCAAAATCAAACACAGTCCAGCCCTGTGATCCGCCCTGCCCGTAGGGATTTCCGTAACCGTACCCATACTCGCTCTGCTCTGTACCACCCGAACGTCCACCTTGCCCAGAGGTGCCGTACTGCGAGCCACCGTAGCCGTATCCGGCAGCCCCCGAGCGGGAGTCCTCGTTTCGCCCACGGGCCGCCCGGGCGCGCCTGTCGGCTGCCTCGTATTTCTCGGGGTTCATGATGCGGTCGTAGGCCTCATTGACCTCGTTCATGCGCTTTGCCGCTTCGGGATCGTTGGGATTGAGATCGGGATGGTTCTCCCGAGCCTTTGTGCGGTATGCCCTTTTTACCTCATCGGTTGAGGCGCTTCGGTCTATTCCTAAAACCTCATAGGGGTCTTTCGTCATCAAGCGTTCTCCTTCGGGAGCGGTTCAGGATTGGGGGCGTGGTGTGCGGGCTGTCCGGGAGGCTGCATCGGCTGGGATGGAGGTTCCCGGACGCAGGAAGCCGTTTTGTTACGGTGCGCCTTCTCGCGCTTTTTATCGCGTTTTGCTACGTGGGCGCGCCATCGACTCCAAATACCGGCGTACAAAACGCTTCGCAAAAGGTGCAGGTCACGTTCGAGGGGAAGTTTCTCGAATACGGCTGTGGCCTGGCCCGCCAAGGTTTGCAATGCGTCCTTAGCAGCTTCCTCGCCATCCTCCACACCGATAAGTGGATTGTAGCTTCCTCGTTTGCGGTCACGCTCCAAATCGCACAATGCGTCCATCAGATAAATGAACCTTCCCAGCCGATCGCCTAAGGCAAACAAGCTGGCAGCCCAGATTGTACTGGGATTTTCTACAAACAGCTCGCCCATGATGCGACCAAACAGGGCGGCGGCCTCATCGGGATTGGGGCTTGCGGCATGCTCGACCTCGGTTATGGCGGCAAGGCCCTGCTCGATCGCCACACATTGGCGAGATATCCTCGCCCGGATGCGTCGATACGGTTTTTCTAAGGCTGCAACACCCGTACGCGCCAACACGCTGTGGTCGTCGCGCCAGTCATCAAGCGCTTTGTGATAGGCGAGCGCCACGTTGAGATCGGCTGCGTAATCGGTGTGGATGGTGCCTAGAAACCGATGCTTGTGGACGGGATGCACCAAGCAATGTCCATGGCTGTCGGTCTCAGGTGGATCAAAAAGCGACCCGTTTAGTAACGAGAGAAACACCAGATCGTGATCAAGCACCACGCGGCATCGCTGTCCGCAGCGCTTGCCTATGGCCCGGCAGATTCCGCAATAGTGCGCTTGGTATCGACGAAGCTCCTCGGGAGAAAGATCCTGTTCGCTGGCGGAGAGATATCCGAACACGTCAGGATTTCCTGACCTGCTGCGCGCGGCACTTAGGGCAGGTTACGCGGATTGTGCCCTTGCCGCGCGGCACGGAAAGCACGGTGCCGCAGCCGTCGCACTTGAAATAGATTGTCGTCTTGCGATTGCGCCAAGCAGTGCCCGTGTTGGAGAAAAGTGCGCGTGGTTTTGCCATAAGCTCTTCGTAAGCTGCGTTCTCGCGCTCGCGCGCGGCCATATTGCGGGAGAGCGTGCGAAAGAGGGAAAGAGCAATCACGGCAAGCGCCAGTAGATAGAACAGCCCAATTCCTGTGAGCATGTCAACAACAATAAGCGCGACTGCCAAGATGATGAGCGCGTTGGAAAGGCGGTCTACGCCGCGTCTGCCTGACATCCAGTTGGCCAGACGGTATTGAAATCGGTTGAAAAAGCCCATGATGCACCCCTTGCTTGCGGTTTCCCCGTAGGGTTTTGGAGCGTTTTGCGCAAGGCTCCTTAGGGCAAGCACGTCTTTTGGTGCATTGCGAGGGTGAGTCCTTTTGCGAAACCTCCCGATGAAACCTCTGATGTTCACCATAAGATCGCATCGTGAACTATTTCTGATTGGCCGTGTTTCGTAACGGAACCGTCATCGGCAGACAACAGAGCGCCCACGTGTCCAAGGTCGTAATACGCCGTGTGGCGTATGTTTTTAAGGCTGACATGAGGCAGGTGCAAAAGGAAAGATCCGGCTCGATAAAAGACCTCCCCTCATGGAGATCGAGCGATGTGTCCGAGAAGGGGAGGTCGTCTGTGTGCGCTGTTTCGGTGTGCTTATTCGATCCGCACATCTAAAGCATGAGGAGGAGTAGGGGCCTCACGCGCAGTTCTGCACGAGCCGAACGTGCCGTTTCCGGCACCTTCGTGCGAGTCAGAACTGTTTGAGCATGAAGTCCGCACTCCTCCGATTATGTGAGACGGTGTTCTAAGCGTGCGCTTATTCGACGCCCACGATCACGTCGGTGGCTTTCACGATGGCAAGAGCCGACTCACCTTCCACCAGACCCAGATCATCAATGGCTTCATTGGTGATGGAACCCTTGATGCGGTTTCCGTCCGACAAACGCAGGGTAACATGGGCGTTTACGGCACCCTTCTGTACGGCTTCCACAGTGCCGA
>CAZLKG010000165.1:0-3178 GCA_964560045.1 uncultured Slackia sp. | reverse complement strand
GGGGGGTGCGGCAGAAATGCCTGCGGCAAAAATGTTGGATAGTCTCTATCCACGGAAGGGATTCTGCCGCTATATTCACGATTCTGCCGCCATGTTCACGCCAGACAAAATGTTATGCCCCGCCCTACCCCTCTTTAGCAATCAACGGCGTTTCCACGTCAAGACCACGCTTCTTGTTGCGCAGCTCAATCAGCTGGCGCGCCACCACACATGCAATAAACGCGATGCCGATGTAGCCGGTGTAGGGGTAAATAATACCCAGCAACTGGCTGTATCCCAGCGGACTCACGGCAATCACCAGAACCACGGCGCTGAACAATACCAGCACCGCCTTATTGCGCTTGGTGCCTTCAGGAGCGAAGCGGTTGACCGCAGTCCACATCATCGGAGCCGCCGTAGAGTAGATGCCACACAGCACGATTGTGGCGAACACCACACTTAGCGCGGGGCTGATCAGGTCAGAGAGATACAGCGTGGGAACCTCCAGCATGGCCACGTCCTCGATATGACATAAGAGCGCGACGTTCATGAGCATGGCCGCGCCGATGAACGCAATGCCGCCCACCACGGCACCGACCTTGGCCTCGCTGGAAACGCGTGCGGTGCCGCCGGTCTGCGCAAAGAACGGCAGGGATCCCGTCACGTTGTACGCCGCATACAAAACCCCGCCGAGGGCCCACAGAGGCGCGCCGTTGGTAGCGTTAGCCATACTGGCAAACAGATCCGCCTGATCGCCCACGTTCGCCAGTCCACCGGGGTTCGCGGCGATAGCGTTGGCAGCGATGATCAGGGAGAATACGATGATGATAGGGCCTACCACACCGATGACGTCAACGATGCGATGGAACCCGAAGATGTTGGTGATGAACACGACCAAACACATGACAAGCGATCCGGCCCAGGAAGGGATGCCGAAGTACTGCGCCAGTGTGGCGCCCGCGCCAGAGATCATCACGATGCACACGAGCACGAGAAACAGCGGGATGAACCACGCCAGGAACGCCCCGAAATACTTGCCCGCATAGTAGCGGAACGCTCGGTCGGCCATTGCATCGGGGCCCAAGTCGCTGTGCCTGTGCCCGTAGTTCATGAGAACCTTGCCTAGCCATGCAAACAGCACGAGCGCGATAAGCAACCCTCCCATGGACCAGATGCCATACGCGGTAAAGAACTGCATTATCTCCTGGCCGGTGGCGTAGCCCGACCCGATCAGAAACGCCACAAAGGCACCGGCAAACTTGATAATGGTGAGAACGCTCGCCTTACCTTCCTTTGCATCGTTCGATACACCCGTTCGGCCTAGGCTTCCTTGGCCCGCCGCGTATCCCACTGCGGCGTCGTTGGTCGTTTTATCCGACATGGCAAATCCTTTCTCTTGTCGGATTCCTTCCGGTGGAGCGCGCCAGATGGCAAAACGCTCCGATATACAAAAAGGCGCCGGGTTGCGGCGCCTTCCCATACCGAATTCGCAGAGCAATGCTTAGGCAGCGGCGCAATCATAAGGTCTTCATAAACCAAAATCGATATGCGCAACGCCAAGCAAACATTTCATTGCCCTTCTTTCCCGTAAGACCCGCCGCACATCCACCGACGGCTCCGCTTTTCCGCTCCCAACATTGGCACCATCCGCCCGCAAGGCGGAAGACACCCGCTTCGGGCCGCGTCTAATCGGCCTTCTCCATAGCCTCACCGGCAAGCTGATCAACAACGGCAATCAGCTCGACTAGCGTATCAATATCCTCATGCAGATTCAAGCGAACCGCATTCTGTCCCAGCCCATCGTATCCCGCGCAGGTAATCACGCGCACGCCTGCCTGAGCGAATACGTGCTCTAGATTCACCCGCTCATCATCCACATACACCATGGAAATGCACACGCCCTCGTTCGTGGTGGCCACACGCAGATGCTTACAAGCGGCAAGCGCCTCAAGCACGCGAGGCTTGTCGCGCAGCACGCGCTCGCGGGTGCGTTGGGTCCAGCAGACCGCCATAGCCTGACAGGCGAGTTCATGTGCAAGGGAGCTTTTGGAGTACGGCGCGTTCACCTTGTGAAGCGCTGAGGCCACCTGGGGCTGCGCTACGGTATAGCCCAGGCGCATACCGGCAAGGCCGTAGCCCTTAGAAAAGGTGCGCACCACGGCGAGGTTATCGAACTCCGACACCAGGTTAAGCGCGGACTGAGCGTCGTCCATGTAATCGCCATAGGCTTCATCCATGGTGATAAAGGAGCCGGCGTCGCGCGCGACCTGCACCATGCGATGCACGTCCGAGAGCGAATATACCTGGCCAGTGGGGTTGTTGGGATTATCGATGTAGATATAGGCACCGGGATCGGCCGAGATAAGGTCAACGAGCTCTTGGACGTCAAAAGCGTAGTTGTTCCCGCGCTTTAGGTACGCGCGCTTAAAAACGGGTTCATAGGTTGTCATGTCGTCGGTAACGGCAGTGAAGGTCTGCGCCATGCAAATGATGGTTTTGCCTGGAACCACGCACATACGAGTGAGATCCATGCACGAGGAGATGGAACCGTTGGCAAACACCAGCATGTCGGGCGTGATGTCAAGAAGAGCGGCAAAGCGATCACGGATGGCATCGGTGAGCGCGGCGTCGGGCTCGGGATATTCGGAGAGCTTGTCCAATACGCGCTGCGGCACCGTCAGGGGCGGCGTGCCGTAGGGATTTGACCCCATAGAGCAATCGAGCTTGAAATCGCCCGCGCTCAAATGCTCCGAATAATCGCCTCTCACCTGCGTCAGCAGGACTTCCCTGATACCGTACATACCTGATAAAACCCTCCGTACACAACCCGCAAAGGCAATGCCGAAACGCGCGTAACCGACGCGACGGTGCGAAGCGCGCCATTCGACAGTGCAACAGAAGCGCACCATGCCCCACGGCTGAAACCGTGAAGGCATGATGGTACTTTGGTGCGTTAAAGTAAAGGAGCAAAAGTAATAACGATTGTTAAATCGATGTTACCTAAACGTGAGGGGCGGATATCGCGCCCTATGGTCCCTATGGTTCCGTTCTCAAAAATATTCTTGGAGTTAAAAATTCTTCTTGTTCCGACGATTGATACTCGGTATTATATCCGGGCTGCTTCTTCGAGCGGCGGTTAAATTTGCTGGGGTGTTAGCTCAGTTGGTTAGAGCGCCGGCCTGTCACGTCGGAGGTCGCG
>CAZLKG010000164.1:0-3210 GCA_964560045.1 uncultured Slackia sp. | reverse complement strand
ACCCGTGACCAAACACGCAGCCCGTCACCGGCAAGCCCGCCGCCATAAGCATGGCAGGCCAGATCACACAATGGAAACGCGTAATGTCTTTACCCACAAAGTGATACTGCATGGGCCAACGCCGCTCGAATTCTCCGGGACGGTCGGCATCGGCATAGCCGATGCCGGTAAGATAGGCCAAAAGTGCATCGGCCCACACGTAGCACACGTGCCCGTCATCAAAGGGCAGCGGAACACCCCAGTCGAAGGTGGAGCGACTGATGGAGAGATCCTGCAGACCGCTCTTCACAAACGTCACAATCTCATTTTTGCGCGTTTCGGGACGGATGAAATCGGGATGTTCCTCGTAAAACTTCAACAGCGGCTCCTGAAAGTCAGAGAGCTTGAAAAACCAATTCTCCTCGCCTGAGGCGCGGCGCACGGGGCGGTGGCACTCGGGACATACAAGGTTGCCTTCTTCGTTTTTCTCCAGATCGCTTTCGGCGTAATAGGTCTCTTCGTGCACGCAGTACCAACCCTCGTAGGCACCCTTGTACAAATAACCCCGCTCGTAAAGATCGCCCCAAAATTTTTGCACGGCACGCGCTTGACGATCCTCTGAGGTACGCACAAAGTCGGTATAGGTAATACCAAGCATATCCCATGCGTCTTTGAATGCAGGCACCATAGAGTCGCACCATTTTTGCGGAGTCATGCCGTTTTTTTCTGCCGTCTCAGCCACCTTTTGACCATGCTCGTCCAGACCGGTAACGAAGGCCACATCACAACCATTCATACGCTGGTAGCGCGCCACAACATCGGCGGCGATGGTGGTGTAGGCGGTACCCAGATGAGGCGCAGCATTCACGTAGTAGATGGGCGTGGTGAAAGAATATGCGGGTTTGGACATGCGTTCTCACTTCCTCGCGTTTGGGGCTGATGATGCTCCGCACGCATTTGTGGTTCCGGACGAGCAATGGCATCGTCCGTGCCTTTGCGTCGGCGGTTCGGGATGCCGCGCGATGGCTGGTCGAATACAAAGCCCGGCCATTGTAGCGCAGCAGACGTGCCGACTACAGCCATTCTCAATTCCAGGTATACGGAGGTTTTCAAAAGCTCATGGCTGGCTCGTTTTAGACCCGAACCGTTATTGGGCCTTGGCAAGCACTCCGTCACCTGTCAAAGAGGCATTCTGGCAAGACGCGCTGCCCCCGCAAAAGACGATGACGGGGGCAGCGCGAAGTGAATGGTATGTCATCCTCGATCAGACGGTGATCTTCTCACCTTTCGCAAGGGCTTCTCCCAAAACTCGGCCAAACGTGATGGCACGACCGTGGCTAATACCGGGAGTGAGCAACGGATAGTCATCGGCAAAAAAGTTCCCGCATGTGTTACCCGCTGCATACAGTCCTTCAATCGGATAATCGTCCTCATCGCAAACCTGCAATTGATCATTACAATTTAGGCCGAATGGAACCGTCAGAGGAATCGCAGGCACGCTGCTCGCATAAAATGGCGAATCCTTAATGCTCGAGCTCATCCATACATCGTCCTTGAGAAAGTCTTCATCATGCCCAGCATCGCAAAGCTCGTTATAGCGATCGATGGTGGCAAGAAACGTATCTACATCCTCAATACCGATCTGGGAAGCAAGGTCTTCAAGTGTATCAGCGCGAAACATTGTGCCAGCTTCAATCTCGCTTTCCATGCTATCCTCGGTCGTATCCGTGAGAACACTGCCCCAATTGCTACTGCCTTCTCCCATCATAGCCTCAATGTTTTCACGATAATTGGCATCGAAGATCGACCATGCTTTACCGCCGGGCTGCACTAAACGCGCATTAGATGTAGACACCTCGTTCGGTGTCTCATTGGTAAACCTCTTACCGTTTCGGTTAACCATGAGCCATCCAATATCTTTCTGGCTAAGAACCTGGCCACCAACCGCATGGATCATAGGACCGGCTGGGCCTCGCTGCACTGCCGCACCAGCCCAGATTGCCATTTTATGACCAGTACCATCATTAGCACCAACGGGAGTGTAGGCAACGGAATCCGCACGAAGGGTTATCGGAGCCCATGCGCGCAACATTTCTTCATTCCCACTGATATCGCCTGTGCAAAGCACAACAGCAGTACTGGCGTTGTATTGGATATAAGATCCATCCTCCGCCTGAGCTATGACACCTGTCACTCTTCCCGAATCGTCTTGAACCAACTGTTGCGCAAGCGTGTTGTAAACGAACTCAGCACCATTTTCCTCTGCTTGCTTAATAAGGGCATCCCCCACAAGATTGTTGGCCCAGCGACCATCTTCCAGATACATAGATGCGACTTCGGTACCCTCGGGAGTCCACGAATGCGCTGTCGGATACTGGCGGTAGAATAATTCGGCATCTTCCAAATCGCCACGAGTTCCCGTTCCCTGAACTACTTTGCAGCCGTTTTCTTCCATCAGATCAATAAGATCGTCAAAGACCGAACCGGACTTATACAGCCAAATCTTAAAAAGGTTCTGGTCGATTTGCATGGCATTCCATTGAGCAGAATATTTCAGGAGTTCTGCCGGATCGATCTCTATACCTTCTTGGGCTTGGAATTTCGTTCCCACGGCACCATTATCGGCTCCACGAACTTGATAACTTTCGGTGCGCTCTAGCACAATTACCTGTGCCCCGTTAAAGGCAGCGGCCGAAGCGGTGTTAATGCCCGCCATACCAGCCCCCACGACGACAATTTCTGAGTCAACGGTCTGAGCAATATCAGTGATGGGATCCGGTTTCGTTTCCCAGGACCACTTTCCCTGAGAATCCGCAGAAGAATTATCACCACCATCTGCGTCCGTACTGTCAGAAGGGCTACATCCTGCAAGCCCTAATCCGGCTGTTGTGATGCCAGCAACTCCAACACCTGCGAGAAATTCGCGACGGCTGACATCAGAGATTTTCTTTCCCATTGCTACCCTCTCCTTAACACAACCTTTTCTTCAACATCGGGAATTCGTCCGTCAAGCGGATGGCGGAAACCCGATACGTGTCAGTGTATAGGAGCTTGAAATAGCTCAGTACCCCCAAAGTGGGGCAATCTTTCATACGCACGATCTTACGGATCGATGGGAACAGCGCCCCCGTAATCCAAGATGCGAACGGTGCCAACAGTACGAACTGACCAAAATAACTACCTAAGCCCGTATTTGCGCCTCACGCGTTCGAGCTTGCGACGCCAAGGGGC
>CAZLKG010000163.1:439-3276 GCA_964560045.1 uncultured Slackia sp. | reverse complement strand
CATCTCGCCGATGAAGTACTCGGGGCTCACGCCGGTGGGAGCTTCATCGCCAAAATAGCTTGGAAACATCACGCGGCGAAGGTTCTTGATGATGTCCACAACCGCCTTTTTATTGGGGAAATGGCGGTCGCAGTCGGTAAAAAAGATCTCAGGTGAGGTGCGGTAGTTGTAGGCGATGGACTCCACGATGGAGTCTATGTTCTCATTGAGCATGGGACCTCTTTCCAACGATCATGCGAGGGGCATTATATCGCAACGAGGGTGACTGCCGTCACTCCCTTCCCCGCCCTCCATCCCTCCATCTCTTCGCTCGTTCGGGTAACTTCTCAAACTTCTCAAACTAGCCGCAATGTCCACACCCCCAGCGGGGGTGCGTCTCATCTGCAAGTTTGCGGTTGCAGTGAACACGGAAAGTTAGGCTCCGCTCGCTCGCATAGAGAAAAGTTACAGAACGGTACTGAATTAGCACTCTCACTTGAAGAGTGCTAAAAACGTCCTATACTGCACAGCGTAAAGAAAAGAGAGATGCGGATGCGCGAGACAGAGGCCACAGCCCAGCCCGGATGGGAAAACCCAGCCGGAAGGGTTTTAGCCTCCTTGAGCGCGCCGCGCAAGAACAGGAGATGATGATGATGTTAGTTCCCAGCCGTCGCAGCAATGACTTCTTCAGCGATTTTTTCAGCGATCCCTTTGATTTGGGCTTTTTCGGAAATCGCTCCCAAAAACAGCCGATGCCTTCCATGATGAAGACCGACATCAGGGAGACAGACAAAGCCTATGAGCTTGAAATGGACTTGCCGGGCTTCAAGAAAGAGAACGTCCATGCAGAATTCAAAGACGGGTACCTGACCGTCAACGCCACCACCGAACAATCCTTAGAGGATAGATCCAACGATGGAACCTATCTGCGCAGGGAGCGCTTCACCGGCAGCTGCAGCCGCAGTTTCTTTGTTGGTGATGAGATTTCCGAAGACGAAATCCGCGCCAAATTTGAAGATGGCATCCTAAAAATCACCGTTCCCAAAAAGGTTCTTCCCACCCCGGAGGAAACGAAGAAGCTCATCTCCATTGAGGGTTAATTCCCTTTATCCCCTACGAGCCAAAAGCGCTGGCTTCGAGTCAGCGCTTTTTTGATCTCCTCCTCTACGTCCGAGTCGCTCTATATCTGGGAAGCACTCGACGCCGAAGCGGACGCTTCGTTGCCGCAAACCCCTTTATAAGACAGATGTCAGATCATCCGCAGATGAGCGATGATTTGGCATCGGTCGTTTTATGCTTGAGATGCCGGATGCCTTGCGGACATGCTGCTGCGGTTTTGATCGGCTTTCGGCACACCATCAC
Source organism: uncultured Slackia sp. (assembly GCA_964560045.1). GTDB lineage: Bacteria > Actinomycetota > Coriobacteriia > Coriobacteriales > Eggerthellaceae > Slackia. The sequence continues at coordinate 1,935 of CAZLKG010000163.1, read as the reverse complement.
TGCCGTCGCACCCGGTCGAGGCACCATGTAGAACGCGCTCGATCAAAAAGCCCTCGCGCACGCCGTGTTCGCACACACGAAGTGTTTGTGCATCGAAACGTTCAAAGAGTTCCACCAGAATGGCTAGGCCACACGAGATGGTATGCAAACGCTCCGGTGAGATGTAAAGCACGGCATCTATGAAGGCGCGCCGACTGCCCGTCACCTCACCGAGTAGCGTCTCTGCGTGAGCTCGGGTGATCTCGGTGACGGTTGCCTCGGATCGCAGCAGCGCGTTTACCTTGGCAATAGCGCGGATGCTCCCACCGATACCAAAGAGCCGCTTCACGCGATGCGCAGCGATTCCGTCAAGCTCCACACTCAAAAGCTGCGATAAGTCCTTCCTGATGGCGAGCAGTTCCTCAGGCGTTGGCAGGATATCTGCCACATGCTTTTTGTATGCGCTGAGCGATCCAAGGGGCAGACTCGCGCACATCACATCGTGCTCATCCGCTACAAGCGTTGCCTCAACAGACCCACCACCGATATCCACCAACACACCGTTATCCAAAACACCTTCGTATGAGGCACCTACAAAACCCAGATGCGCCTCATCCTTGTCGGTAAGCAAGGTCACCGTACAAGCAGCACCCTTTTCCACCGCAGCGATGGCTTCCACACTATTGGAGATGTTGCGCAGCGCAGCGGTGGCGAACACGTCCACGCGTGACGCATCAAGACGGGATGCGCGCTTGAGGCAACGACGCACACTCGTAGCAGCAACTTGGATACCTCGATCAGAAAGCACCCCGTTCTCAACATACGACGCCAAACCAGCCGTGATTTTGCGGTTCACGATGGTCTTGAACCTTTTTTTGTCAGAGGACACGTCGTAGACGCACAAACGCACCGTATTTGACCCAAGGTCGATAACCCCGTAGTTCATAGATCTGCTGTCCGTTCGATCCTTTGAAAAGGCGCGCCAAGAACCACTCCTGCGCGCCACTGCAGGCACTCTGACGGTATGCCACTACAGCTAAACCCGCCTGCCGCCACCTTTCCGCCTGCACTACAACATGCGCAGAGAAACTTCTTTCAACTGACGTGAAGTGACCTCGGAGGGCGCACCCGTCATGGGATCGGCAGCCGAAGAGGTTTTGGGGAATGCAATTACATCGCGGATGGAGTGTTTGTTCGCAAGCAGCATAACCAAACGATCCAGCCCTAGGGCGATGCCGCCGTGCGGTGGGGCACCTAGCTCAAGTGCGTGGATCAGATGCCCAAACTTCTCGTTGATATCCCCATCGGTCAAACCGCACACACGCAAAATGCGGCGCTGCAATTCTGCAAGGTGGACGCGAATCGTGCCGCCGCCCACCTCAAAGCCGTCCATGACCAGATCGTAGGAATAGCTTCCGCACTCCAGCGGAGCCTGTTCAATGAGATGCTGCTGCTTGGGCGGAACCATGGTGAAGGGATGATGCTCGGCAGCGTATTTCTTTTCCTGCTCGTCATAG
>CAZLKG010000163.1:0-421 GCA_964560045.1 uncultured Slackia sp. | reverse complement strand
CTCTGCACCCAAAGCCTCTTTCATCTTGGCATAGGTCTCATCGTCGAAGAATTTGATGATGGGGCTTTTCTCCTTGCCGTCAGAGGTATAGGCTATCCAAGCCATACCCTTGGCACCGTTGGCAGCAGCAACATCGGCCAGCTTTTCTATCTCACCGCGACTCCAATCACCCGCCCCCTTGGCATTGATGGCCTTCACCACGCCGCCTGCCTCGATAGCCTTGGAAAATACGCCGAATCCGCAGCCGCGCACCGTCTCGGTCAGGTTTACAAGCTCCATGCCAAAACGGGTGTCAGGACGGTCACAGCCAAAACGCTCCATGGCTTCTGAATACTGCATGCGCTGCCGCGGGAAGGGATGCTCTACACCAAGAGCCTCGAGCACCTCGAGCGGCGAATAGATGCGCACGGCGTTCGTTCCC
>CAZLKG010000162.1:1897-3292 GCA_964560045.1 uncultured Slackia sp. | reverse complement strand
CCCCGCGTGGCACCTTCATCATCAACGGCACCGAGCGCGTTGTGGTATCTCAGCTCGTGCGCTCTCCCGGTGTGTATTTCAGTGCCGAGCGCGACAAGACTTCTGACAAGATCATCTATGGTGCTAAGGTCATCCCTTCCCGTGGAGCTTGGCTTGAATTTGAGACAGACAAGCGCGATATCCTCTCCGTGCGCATTGATCGCAAGCGTAAGCAGCCGGCTACCTTACTTCTGCGTGCGCTGGGTATCGCCGAGACCCGTGAGGACATCATTGAGATCCTGGGCAACTCCGAGATGGTGTTGCGCACCCTTGACAGGGATCCTGCCAACACGAGAGACGAGGCTCTGATCGAGCTGTACAAGCGCTTCCGTCCCGGAGAGCCCCCCACGATAGACTCTGCGCGCACGCTCCTTGACGGCCTGTTTTTCAACCCCCAGCGCTACGATTTGGCTAAGGTGGGCCGCTATAAGGCCAACAAGAAGCTAGGCTTTGAAGACGGCGATTCCTCCACGCTCACCCAAGACGATATCATTGCAACCATGCGCTACATCGTAAATCTGCATGAGGGTGTGGAGGGCTACACCACCGATGATATCGATCACTTCGGCAACCGTCGCATCCGTACCGTGGGCGAGCTAATCCAGAACCAGTTCCGCATCGGTTTGTCTCGCATGGAGCGCGTGGTGCGCGAGCGCATGAGCATGCAGGAGCCCGATGAAATTAGCCCCTCGAGCCTCATCAACATTCGCCCCATCACGGCGGCCATAAAAGAGTTCTTCGGATCGTCTCAGTTGTCCCAGTTCATGGACCAGGCCAATCCCGCCTCCGGTATCACGCACAAGCGCCGCCTTTCGGCCTTAGGGCCGGGCGGTCTGTCGCGCGAACGTGCCGGTTTTGAGGTGCGCGACGTCCACAACTCGCATTACGGTCGAATGTGTCCTATTGAGACACCCGAGGGTCCCAATATCGGCCTGATCGGATCACTGGCCACCTACGCTCGCGTGAATGGCTACGGCTTCATCGAGACACCCTATCGCCGCGTGGTTGATGGCAGGGTGACCGATGAAGTTGACTACCTCACTGCCGATGAGGAAGAGAACTACGCTATAGCCCAGGCCAACGAGCCCTTTGATCCTGAGACCCGCGAGTTCGGACGCATGGTTGAGGGCACCTTTGTGCCTTCCGAGCGCATTCTGTGTCGCACCTGCGATGCTGACGGGGTGTTTGGCGAGCCGGAAGAGGTACCTCCGAGCAAAGTGGGCTACATGGACGTATCTCCGCGTCAGATGACATCGGTTGCCACCTCACTCATTCCGTTTCTAGAGCACGACGATGCGAACCGTGCACTCATGGGATCCAACATGCAGCGCCAGGCCGTGCCGCTACTTGATCCCC
>CAZLKG010000162.1:0-1887 GCA_964560045.1 uncultured Slackia sp. | reverse complement strand
CGCCCTACGTGGGCACCGGCATCGAGCACCGCATCGCGGTGGACTCGGGTGAGGTGCTCGTGGCACAGAATTCCGGCGTGGTCGATTACGTGGACGGATCCACGATAATCATCCGCACCGATGAGGGCGAGTTCGATGAGTATCTGGTGCCCAAGTTCCAGCGCTCCAATCAGTCGGGCTGCATCAACCACAAGCCCCTCGTGCGCAAGGGCGATGAAGTCTATGCGGGGGAAGTACTGGCCGATGGCCCTAGCTGCGATCATGCCGAGCTTGCTCTGGGTCAAAACCTTATGGTGGCCTACATGACCTGGGAAGGGTACAACTACGAGGATGCCATTATCATCAGCGAGCGCGTGGTGGCCGAAGATCTTTTGACCTCCATCCACATCTCCGAGTACGAGATTGATGCGCGCGACACCAAACTGGGTCCCGAGGAGATCACCCGAGAAATTCCCAACATTTCAGACGATATGATTTCCGATCTGGATGCCGATGGCATTATTTGCATCGGTGCCGAGGTGTTTCCCGGAGATGTGCTGGTGGGTAAGGTCACTCCTAAGGGAGAGACGGAACTCACGGCTGAAGAGCGTTTGCTGCGCGCCATCTTTGGCGAGAAGGCACGCGAGGTACGTGATACGTCCCTCAAGGTGCCTCACGGTGCCGGTGGTCGTGTGGTGGGTATCCACCGCTTTAGCCGCGAGTCCGGCGATGACTTGGCCCCTGGCGTAAACGAACTCGTGCGCGTGTTCATCGCTCAAAAGCGCAAGGTGCAACAGGGCGATAAGCTCTCCGGACGCCACGGCAACAAAGGCGTTATCAGTCGCGTCTTGCCTGTTGAGGACATGCCTTATCTGGCTGACGGTACCCCGATTGACATCATGCTGAACCCCTTGGGTGTGCCTTCGCGCATGAACGTGGGCCAGCTGCTTGAATGTCATTTGGGCTGGGCCGCAAAGTGGGGCTGGTCCGATGATCCCGATTCCACCGAGCCGGTGGAGGGGCCGACGTATGTGGCTACGCCGGTATTCGACGGTGCCACCGAAGAAGAGATTCAGGATGTCATCAAGAAGGCAAATAGAAACCTCATCAATCTCAATCACGCCAAGTATGGCGATCTGGCGCGCGATGAGTTTGTGCCCCAGCTTTCCATCACGGGCAAAACCACGCTCTACGACGGCCGCACAGGTGAACCCTTCCGCGAACCTATCACGGTCGGATTCCCCTACATTCTCAAGCTAGGCCATATGGTGGACGACAAGATCCACGCGCGCTCGACCGGACCCTACAGTCTGATAACGCAGCAACCTCTAGGCGGTAAGGCCCAGTTCGGTGGTCAGCGCTTCGGCGAGATGGAGGTGTGGGCACTCTACGCCTACGGTGCCTCCAATGTGCTCCAGGAGATTCTCACGGTCAAATCCGACGATACCTCCGGGCGCGTGAAGGCATATGAGTCCATTGTCAAGGGCGAAAACATCCCTGCAGCCGAAGTTCCCGAGAGCTTTAAGGTTCTCATGAAGGAGATGAAGTCGCTCGGTCTTAACGTGGAGATGATTGGCGGAGAGGATCATCACGCCATCAACTTCGATTCGGTTGACTTGGAAACGAAGGATTCTAAAAATCCCATCCAGGCCCTGATAGAGCGGGATAACGACAGGGCTAGAAACGATGACCGCGACGCTTTGGCTGACATAGCTGCCGACCTGCAAAGTCTCATGTCCGACGGCCTGCTGGCCAACATCGATTCCGATGCGGGAAGCCTGATTGACGCCAAGGGGGCGTCCTCCACCTACAATGGCGAAGGAGAGAGTCGATAAATGAGCGAATACGACGTGAATAACTTTGATGCCCTGCGCATTTCCCTCGCCAGCGCCGAGGACATTCGCAAGT
>CAZLKG010000161.1:0-3349 GCA_964560045.1 uncultured Slackia sp. | reverse complement strand
AGGTTCTGTTTGATGGTACGCATGGTAGCGCGCGAAAGTTGTATGGCGGCAGGCACATCTAAAAGATCGCTCTTCATAAGCACCACGTCGGCGCTTTCGATGGCTATGTCGGTTCCCGCGCCGATGGCGATACCTACGTCAGCACGGGCAAGCGCGGGCGCATCGTTGATACCGTCCCCTACCATGGCCACGCGCCCCGCCTCGGATAGACGCGCCACCTCGGTCGCTTTATCCTGCGGCAGTACACCGGCAATAACGCGGTCGATTCCGCACGCCTTTTGTACGGCGCGGGCGGTACGTTCGTTGTCGCCCGTGATCATGATGGTATTCACATCCATCGCAGCAAGCTCGCGTATAGCGGCAGCACTCGTGGGTTTTACCTCATCGGCTACGGCCACCATCCCCAAAAGCCTACCATCACGTGCGAAGAACAGAGGGGTGGCTCCCGCATCAGCAGATTCTTTCGCACTATGAGAAAGTACGCTAAACTCGACCTTCTCTCGCTCCATGAGGCGCGCGTTGCCCGCCACGCTCGGTCTGCCGTCCACAAAGGCGCGCACGCCTTCTCCGGGAACCTGATCGAAATCACTCACTCGCATCTCGCGCACACCGCGTGCCTCGGCATATGAAGAAATTGCCTGCGCCAGAGGATGTTCAGATAAATGCTCAATGGAATATGCCACGGAAAGAAGCTCTTGCTCGGATACTCCTGTGGCGCACTCGACACGAACGACACTGGGAACACCGCGTGTGATTGTTCCGGTCTTGTCCAACACCACCTCTTTGACCGCATGCGCCACTTCCAGCGCCTCGGCTGATTTAATAAGGATGCCGTGCGCGGCTCCGCGCCCCGTGCCCACCATAATGGCGGTAGGAGTGGCCAAACCAAGCGCACAGGGACAGCTGATCACGAGCACGGTTATGGCGTGGGTGAGAGCCGTCTGAAAAGAGGCACCTACGGCAATCCAGGCAGCAAACGCCAAGACGGCTATGCCTATGACCACGGGCACAAAGATGCCACTTATCTTGTCAGCTATCTTCTCAATCGGGGCTTTAGTGCTTGTTGCTTCGTCCACCAGGCGGATGATACCGGCAAGCGTAGTATCTCCCCCTACACGCTGGGCTTGCATCTTAAACCAGCCTGTGCGACTTATGGTGGCTCCCGTCACAGCGTCGCCCACAGACTTTTCAACCGGCACGCTCTCACCCGTGATGGCCGATTCGTCCACAGCAGCAGACCCCTCAAGCACCACACCATCCACCGGCACGCTCTTACCGGCCTTGACCACGAGGACGTCACCCACACGCACCTGTTCAATGGGCACCTCGGTCTCTCTACCATCACGCATCACCGTGGCCGTCTTGGGAGAGAGATCCATCAAAGCCTCAATAGCTCCGGTGGTTTTACCCTTGGCACGAGCCTCAAAGTATTTGCCCAGCGTGATAAGCGTGAGAATCATAGAGGCTGAATCAAAATACAGATTCATAGACGCATGATGGGCCGCCTGAACATCACCCGCACCCAATGCCGAACCCATGGCGTACACCATCGCCACGCCATAAATTGTAGATGCAGCCGAGCCTAACGCGATAAGCGAGTCCATGTTGGGAGCGCCGTGAAGCAGGCTCTTGAAGCCGCCGCTAAAATACTTGAAGTTGACGAAAATCACAGGTAACAGCAGCAAGAACTGCGTAAATACGTAGGGCAACATACCCGACTCGCCCTCGAAAAACGGCGGGATGGGGATACCTACCATAGGCCCCATTGCCAGATAAAACAGCGGGACACAGAAAACAGCAGAGACGATGAGGCGCATGCGCATATGACGCTCGCTGGCTGCCGCCGCCTCAGATGCGCTGACGCGAACGGCCGAAGGCAAGGGAGAAGACTCTTGACTTGCCGAAGCGCCGCCTCGGGGCGATGCTCCGTATCCGGCTCTCTCCACAGCCTCGCATATCGCCGCGCTCACCCGGGCAACTGCCTCGGGAGAATCGTCGGAGTATTTTACCTCCATGCTGTTTTTCAGCAGGTTGACCGCAACCTCGGCCACGCCGCCCACACCGGCGGTCGCCTTTTCCACACGAGCCTTGCAAGCGGCGCAAGTCATGCCCGTTACGTTGAATGTCTGCTTCATCACAGGAACTTTCTGATCAGCCCCACGGCTTCATCTACCACTTCCATATTGCCTGCACGAATCTGTTCCACCACGCAGGTTTCCATATGGTTTTGCAGAATTATCTCTGCCGCGCGATGAACCGCCGACTCGACCGCGGCAAGCTGCGTGAGCACATCGCCGCAGTAGCGGTTGTCCTCTATCATTGATTTTACGCCGTTGAGTTGACCAATCGCACGGTTGAGCCGCTTTTGTATATCCCTCTGAAGCTCCACGCTCCGCTCGGTGTTTTTATGCCGACACTCACAGCAATCGTGTCTAGCCTCGCCGTCACACACACCAAACTGTACAGAGCCGTCGCCCGCACCTGGTATTTCCATCTCTTCAGTAAAGTCGAGTGGTGCGAGGGCTTTCCGGTCGTCTGATACTGGCAATCCGCCGTTTGCATCCGACAACACAGACCCGTCCCAAATGCCTGAAGCCGAAGGTTTTCCGGTCGCAACAAAACAATGACCGTCGGTCACCAGGCTGCCTATGGCGTCTCGCATAATCCTCCTTATACCCCCAAGGGGTATGTCTGATACAGAGAGGATTATATACTCTTGCGAAGTATGTTCAAGTGCCGAAAGGACTTGGCTTTCGATCGCCTCAATTAAAAAGATGGTCGTAACGTCGTAACGTCCAAAGAATGTGGAGGCAAAATTGAATCGCACCAAGAAAGGTTGCAGTGTGGACAGAGCATCTACCTACTCATGCTATCCGAAGCTCCAAAAAGTAAAAAGTCGCTCATCGGACTGCTAGAGGCAGCGTTTTCTGTGCTGCATGAAGAGTGGTCAAACCGCAAATGATTTACTGTTGAATCAATCTCAGGCGCCCTTGAAAAGGATCAGTCAATGCTCCAACACTAACTACTCCACTAGCACCCCCGAGCGCTCTACCGAAATATTGATCCGATTGGAGCAGATAATCTGATTCTGAGAAAGGGGCGGCGTAGCATGGACTAGAATGGCCGATTGTTCTGGGTGATTCTCGGTTTGCTCAATCAGCCGGAAAGGCCGCCATTCCAAATTGAGTGTTACTCCACTTTTTGGAGCTCTACCGGGGAGGGAAAGATAAGAAGTGGCTCAGTTACTTATATCGGTAGACAACTGTAGATGGTGCCTTGCCAAAGATTTAATGTGCAGCGCTGGCCAAGTAACGAACGAAAACAAACCAGAAAAAGAAGTGTACGAACA
>CAZLKG010000160.1:0-3370 GCA_964560045.1 uncultured Slackia sp. | reverse complement strand
GCGCCAGCGCGCCATAGCCGTGAATTCCCAGGTTGAAAAGGCCCTCTCCACCGGCTGCTGCCGAGGAGAGGTTGGTGCGTGCAACCACGGTGTGCTTCAGGCTTGAGTAGCATGCCAAAAAGAGACCATCATCAAGTACGATTGAGTTGCCCCATTGAGCCACATCAACGAGGATGATGTGACGGTATGTGGGTTCCAGCACCAAAAGTCCAGTTCCCTCGTATTCGGGCTTGATTGCCGACTCTTTAGTAACCGCCCCTCGCAGTGCCTTGCTCATTAAATCGCCCACGCCCTTCACGCCTGATGAGGCGTGCACGTCGCCCACCATCCACTGCATGGCACCGGCCTGTACCGTCACGGGGCCCTGTTTGAGGTCGCAAATCACCTGACGGCGGCGCACATTCATCTGTGAGGCATAGTAGGCGGTCATAGCGGATTCGGCCGTCACGCTCAGATCGCGAATCCATTCGATGACTTTGAAGGTGCCAAGCTCATCCACGACGCGCACAGCGTCATTGTCGGTAAGGTTGCTGGTGGTGAACATAGAGAACCTGCCTTCTCTCGACGCGAAGGCGCGGGATTCTGCGCGCCTGTTGATGCTTGCTCATAATACAGGAGACGGCGATGGCTCGATAGGGAGACGGTTGCGATTGGGCGACGATAGAATGCATACGTCGCAGCCGATCCCGATGCACAATGTCTACACCCGCTCGGCGAACTTATACCCCACACGCCACACAGTGAGCAGGTATTTTGGCTGCGATGGGTTGTCCTCTATCTTCTCGCGAATCTTTCGCATAAACACGGTGATGCTGTTCTCGTCCACCCCGCTATCTCTCCCCCAGATGTGCTCGTAAATCTGATTGCGCGTGAATACCTGACCCGGGCTCGATGCAAGTAGTGCCAGAATCTCGAACTCCTTTGCGGTAAGTTCTACCGGCTCGCCGCGCAGTCGAACCTCGTATCGGTTGAAGAATATTTCGAGTTCACCCGTCTTGCTGCTCCCCTCGCGACTTACCGCCTTGGCAAACGCCAGATCGGACTTATGCCGCCGCAGGTGCGCCTCAATACGAAGCAGCAATTCATCAGGACTGAATGGCTTTACCACGTAGTCATCGCCACCGGCCTTAAAACCGATGCTCTTATCCACGATGTCGCCCTTCGCGGAAAGGAAGATGATGGGAATGCGCCGGCCTTGAGCGCGAATCTTCGTACACACGTCGAACCCGTTCATACCTGGCATCATCACGTCGAGCAAAAGTAAATCGGGACGTTCGGCGATTAGCATTTTCAGGCCGCTTCCACCATCGTAGGCGGCGCAGTAGCGATAGCCTGCGTCCTCGACGATGCGGCGCATGAGCACATGAACGCTTTTGTCATCATCGATCAGCATGACTTTATAGGACTCGGCCATACTTCATCACTTCTCTTTGAAGTTACTTGATACAAAACGATCGCTTCGTTTGGGCTGACCATTGATTCTTGCCGGTGGCACAGCCGCATCGGTGCCCGCCTTATCCTCCCCAACTGACACAATGTTTGCGGGCAACCGTACGATAAAGGTGCTCCCGCACCCGAGTTCGCTTTCCACGGCAATCGAGCCGCCGTGCATCTCGGCGTACTCCTTCGCAAGCGCCAGACCTAGGCCCGTGCCGTTATACCTGCGCGATACCGACGAATCCACCTGCACGAACCGCTCGAATATGCGCTCCTGATCAGCCTTTGCGATGCCGATACCCGTATCGGACACCCGCATAACCACCTGCCGTAAGACCGCATCATACTCAACCGTCATGCGCACACTACCGCCCTCGAAGGTGAACTTCATCGCGTTGCCGCACAAGTTCTCTAAAACGTGGCGAATTTTTTCGAAATCGCCCTGAATAAGCGACACGTCCTGGTTGATGTCACACGAGAAGTCGATGCCGTTACGACGCGCGAGCGGCTGAACCACCGACTGAACGGCTCCCACGACATCGCCCAAATCGACCGTCTCAAGCGCGAGCTGGGTCTTGCCTGCATCCAGGCGGCTCATCTCCAGAATATCGTTAATCATAAGCAGCAGCACCCGACCGTTTGCTTCTATCTCGCGCCGGGCTTCGGCCTCTGCCTCGCAGGCGGGATCGCCCTCACGGTTGAGCAGCTCGGCATAGGCGAGAATGGAGGTGAGAGGTGTGCGCAACTCGTGGCTCATCATGGCGAGAAAATTCGACTTGTATTCGTTGTCGTTACGCAAAAGCGCGTTGGCTTGCTCAAGCTGCACGCGCTGGCGTTCAAGCACATCGTTCGCACGTGCAAGCCGGGCAGTGCGATCTTCAACCTGGGCTTCCAGGGTTTTGTATAAATTGGAAAGCTCATCGGCCATGTTGTTGAATTCGGTGATAAGCGTATTCATCTCACGCGAAGATGTCGTATTGTCCAACCGCGTATCGAGATCGCCTGACTGAATATGCGTAACGCCTTGGCGAATCTTGACCAATGGGCGCGTAACCAACTGCGAAAGAGCCGCATATACAATCAAGAGGCATGCCACCAACACAGCGATAATAAAGACTATGTTTTGCACCACGTTACTCTGCTCGGCTGATACATACATATCCATAGGGATGATGATGCTTATGGCACCACCAACATCACCAATTACCCAGCCCTCTTTGACATGACCTGTAATGTCAAGCTCTCCGGCAGGCTCACCGTGGCAATCAAGGCATGTGCTCTGAACGATCATGGGAGCAAGATAGCGAAACACCTGTTCGCCATCGTATTCAGTAATCGCGTAATACTCCGTCAGGGAAGGATCTCTATAAAATGCATTGAGGGCCTCCGTCTCAAATTCGTCCGGAGTATCCTCTACATTGCGTGGGTTGAAATTCACAAAGCGCGTCACATAGCCCGACTCGTTGGTAAAGAGCTGCGCGATAGAACGCCCGGCAATCGCACAATGAAGTCCCTGATAGGATCCGGTTTCCGCAAATGCACTCGCCTCAAAGCGATCCTGATTAGCCGCCATGAAGTCCCACACAGCCATCATCTGCTGAGAGAGAACCAGTCCTTTCTCCCGCAGCTCGCTTGTGGTTTGCTGTCGTTGAGAATATGACGTCCATGTGGCGCTCACCACGAGCGACATCAAAAACAACACCACAATAAGCACCGCGAACTTGGTTTTTAGTCTAACATTGCCGGAATTCATAGCTCGCTCCAATGTCTCCCCTGTTCTTGGCGCAAACGAACAGTTGACAATGCAATGAATCGTCGCAGCTTTGCGAATTTTAACTATATAACAATGACATGAAAGGTCTTTGTGAGAGCCTCATATCAAAAGATGCTGCACTGTTTGTATCTACTGTGCGATAAAAGCTGCCAGCTCACA